>JAUIDM010000367.1 GCA_030428915.1 Alphaproteobacteria bacterium
GTAGATCAGGCTGACCGCAGCCGCATCCTCGGACAGCGCGCGGTAGAGCACGAGCGGCCAGATCGAGATCAGGAGCCCGCGCAGCGAGGCTTCGATACCGGTCAGAACGGCAAAGCCCTTCACGCCAGGCACGGGCGCATGGCGCAGGTTTTCTGGGATATAGCGACTGATCATAGGGTCTCCATGCCCCGCGGCCGCCGGTCCCGTCGCGACGTTTTGCGACGCCGCGCATGTCGGATTGAAACGCTCCGGCAGAGTTGCCTTGTTTCCGGCGTCGGGATCGGGCCTGATGCCGCCATGCGTATTCTGGCCCTGATCCCGTTCCTTCTGGTCTCCGCCTGCCAGGGTGATGAAACCGTTGCCGGCTATGGCGCGGGCGACAGCGTCTGGTACCTGACCGAGATTGACGGCGCCGCCTTCGCAGCCCGCGCCACGCTCACCTTTCCCGAAGCGGGGCGGATCGCGGGCGCGGCGCCCTGCAACACCTATTCGGGCCGGATGGAAGCCCCCTATCCATGGTTCGCGGCGACCGAAATCGCCGTCACCCGCCGCGCCTGCCCCGATCTGGCGGCAGAAGCCGCATTTTTCGCGGCACTTTCAGAGATGACGCTGGCCGAAGTCGCGGGCGACACGCTGATCCTGTCGACGCCGGGGGGGCGCGAGATGATCTTTTTCCGCACTCAGCCCTGACGCGCCAGCAGTTCCACAAAGCGCCGCCGCGCCTCGGGCAGGTTGCGGTGCAGGTCATGGGCGATACGGTGTTCGAGGAAATAGCCGGTTGTCCGCAGCCCTTCAGACACGTCTTCGGTGGATGCAGGCCCCTGCCCCAGCAGGCAGACGGGCAGCGGCAGCAAGCGGTCGGCCCATTCCCCGGCCGCCCCGCGCGCGACGGCACGGCCCGATTTCGGGCTGACATAAGCCAGATCGTCGCGGCTACCCGTCAATGCACAACGGCTGAGGTCCAGACCGTAGCCCAGTTCTTCCAGAAGCATCAGTTCCCAGCGCAGGTAGGCCAGCACCCAGTCGTGTTCCTGCCCCAAAGCGTCGAGCAGATGGATAGTGGCGGAATAAAGCTCAGGATGCGCCTCGCGTTCGGGCAACGCGAACCGCAAGAGCGCGCAGACAGCATTCATACCCGCTAACGCCAGACGATCCCCCAGCACGCCGGTGCGCGACCGCAAAGGTTCCACCGTGAAAGTTCCCAGATGGTCCTCCAACCGGCCCCGCCAGGTCACATCCAGCTGCGCGCCCGGCTGAAGCACCGGCGCGACCTTGCGCGAGGCACCGCCGCGCACGATGCCCGCGTGACGGCCATGCCCGGCCGTGAACACCTCGATGATGGCAGCACTTTCGCCGTGCCCGCGCACGAACAGCAATGCGCCCTCGTCCCGCCAGTCCATTCAGCCTCCGCATGCCATGGCGGAACTATTTCCGGCCCCGGTGCAAAAGTCCATCTGTCGGGATTTCGGAGGCGGCAGCGCGATCTTCACGATGACGCCGGTCATGCGCCCCAATATGGCTGCAATTGGCTTCTAGACGGAAGCGGTCACACGCTGTCGGCGGATGTTAACGATGATCGAATTTCTGGTTTCCCTTTCGCTTTGCGCCGGTACGCTGCTGATCCTGCAGGGCGGGCTGACATCGCCCAACGGCACCACGATTGCGGGGCTTGATCCGCAGGCGATGGGCATGGGCCTTTTGGCAATCATTGCCGCCGGGTATTTCTGGGGGCCGCTCTTCGGGTTGGCGCTGATCCTGTCGGTCATGCTGCACGAGTTTGGCCATGTCGCAGCCTACCGCATCGCCGGCCATGCCGATGCTCGGTTCCGCCTCATCCCGCTGATGGGCGGTGTGGCGATCTCCGATCAGCATCCTGCAAGTCAGGAAAAGGCGTTTTTCATCGCGCTGATGGGGCCGGGCATCTGCCTTGCGCCGATGGTCACGGCCTATGCGCTCGCCGACCATTTCTTTTATACCGCGCCGATGCTGTCCCAATTCCTCTGGACCTTCGCGCTGGTCACGGGCGCCCTCAACTTCTTCAACCTTCTGCCCTTCTGGCCTCTGGACGGCGGGCGCTGTGTCCAGCTGATCAGCCAGAGCTTCTGGCCCGGTTCGACCGCACCGATCATGGCGGCGATGGCGGCGGCGCTGATCGTCGCAGCCTTGTGGTTGCAGTCACTGCTGCTGTTTTTCTTCGCGCTTCTGGGCGCGCAAAGCCTCTTGAGCGCCCAGAATGTGCTTCAGGCGCAGCGGCGCATGGAGGCCCGTCGCGGCTTCCTGGCCCTTGCAGCCTATCTCTTTACGACGCTCGCGCACATGACCGGCGGGGCGTCGATGTTCCTGCATTATCTCTGAGGCGTCTTGCCTTTCATGGCGGGCTCCGCGCATTCAGGATTGTACCGCGCACATTTCGTCCCTTGCCCCCGCACGCCCGGCACGCCAGTCTGACCTCGTGGAGGGCCCGACTTGACCATCTCTGTCTGCATCTTCGACGCCTATGGCACCCTGTTCGACGTGGCCGCCGCCGCGCGGGTTGCGGCCAGCGAGCCGGGGCAGGAAAAGCTCGCCGCGATCTGGCCGAAACTGGCCGAGGATTGGCGGCGCAAGCAGCTCGAATACACGTGGCTGCGCGCGGTGATGCGCCAGCACACTGACTTCTGGACCGTTACACAGGACGGGCTCGACTGGGCACTGGAGGCCGCCGGGTTGAGTGATCCGGACCTGCGCGAACGCCTGCTTTCGCTCTACTGGGAACTCGCGGCCTATCCCGAAGTGCCCGGCATGCTCCAGCGGCTGAAAGCAGCCGGGTTGCAAACCGCGATCCTGTCCAACGGCTCGCCCGACATGCTCGCAGGCGCGGTCCGCTCGGCTGGTATCGACGACATGCTGGATGACACGCTTTCGGTGGACAGCGTGGGCATCTTCAAGCCCGATGCCAGCGTCTACCGCCTTGTGACCAACCGCTTCGACTGCACGAGCGACCGTGTGCTCTTCACCTCATCGAATGGCTGGGACGCGGCGGCGGCGGCTGGCTTTGGCTTTCGGACGGCTTGGGTCAACCGCGCGGGCCAGCCGATGGACCGGCTTCCCGCCTGTCCCCATCACGTGCTTTCGGACCTCACCACAATCCCAGATCTCGCCACACGATGACCCTTCAGCATTTCACCGCCTCCGACGGCGCCCGCATCGCCTATCTCGACGATGGCGAAGGACGCCCGCTCCTTTGCCTTGCCGGTCTCACCCGGTCGGGAACGGACTTCGATTTCATCGCCCCGCACCTGACCCACCTGCGACTGATCCGCATGGATTATCGCGGACGCGGCGGGTCGGAATGGACGGGCGCTGCGACCTATACGGTCGAACGCGAGGCCCGCGACGCGCTGGAGCTTCTCGACCATCTCGGGCTTCACCGCGCCGCCATCCTCGGGACCTCGCGTGGCGGGCTGATCGGCATGGCGTTGGCGGCGACCGTGAAGGACCGGCTGATGGGCCTCTGCCTGAACGACATCGGCCCGGTGATCGAGCGGGCGGGTCTCGACAAGATCAAGGATTACGTCGGTCGCAACCCGGCGGCGCGGACGATGGACGGCCTTGTCGAACGCCTGCCCCGGAACATGCCCGGCTTCGACAATATCCCTGCCGATCGCTGGCAGGCCTTTGCCGAGCGGCTGTACCGCGAGACTCCGGACGGGCTTGTGATCCGCTACGACCCGGAACTGCGCACCAGCTTTCTGCAGGCGTTCGAGGGCCCGCCTGCCGATCTCTGGCCGCTCTTCGACGCCTGTGCAGACCTGCCGCTGGCACTGATCCGCGGCGCCAATTCGGACCTGCTGTCCGGCGACACGGCGGCAGAGATGCGCAGGCGGCGGCCCGACATGATCTTTGCCGATGTGCCCGACCGGGCGCATGTTCCCTTTCTCGACGAACCGCAGGCGCTTGACGCACTGAAGGCCTGGCTGGAGATGCTATGAAT
>JAUIDM010000368.1 GCA_030428915.1 Alphaproteobacteria bacterium
GGGGCGTGCCCTCGACCAGCGGCAGGGCGTTGACGTCGAGCGCCTGCAACCGCGCGATGGTGTCGGGCAGCAGCGCCGCGCCCGCGATATCGTCCACATGGGCCGACAGATCGCGCGCGCGCCCGTCCGCGTCCAGACATCCGGGCCGTTCCTGACCGCCAGGGCCATAGCGCAAGAGCTTCATGTCGTCACACACCTTTCGCTGCTATTCAGGTCCGCTTTCCGGCAAGAGAAAAGGCCCCCGCCATCTCTGGCAGGGGCCTTCTGTTCTTGCAAGACGTTAAGACTTACCAGTCTTCGCGCACGACGACGCGGGTCTTGACCGGCAGCTTCATCGCGCCGAGGCGCAGAGCCTCGCGGGCGATGGTGTCACTGACGCCGTCGATCTCGAACATGATCCGGCCCGGCTTGACCTTGGCCGCCCAGAAATCGACGGAGCCCTTGCCCTTACCCATCCGGACTTCGGTCGGCTTCGACGAAACCGGGGTGTCCGGGAAGACGCGGATCCAGACCCGGCCCTGACGCTTCATGTGGCGGGTGATCGCGCGGCGGGCCGCTTCGATCTGGCGCGCGGTGATGCGCTCGGGCTCGGTCGCCTTCAGGCCGAAGCCGCCGAAGTTCAGTTCAAAACCGCCCTTGGCTTCGCCGTGGATCCGGCCCTTGTGCTGTTTGCGGAACTTAGTCCGTTTCGGTTGCAGCATCTTTGTCTCTCCTTACCGGGCGTCGCGGCGGTCATCGCGGCGCGGGCCACGGGGGGCCGGACCGTCCTGAGCCTCAGCCGCCTTGCGGTCGCGGGCCTGGGGGTCATGCTCCATGATCTCGCCTTTGAAGATCCAGACCTTGATCCCGATGATGCCATAGGGGGTCGTGGCTTCGGCGAGCGCATAGTCGATGTCGGCGCGCAGGGTGTGCAGCGGCACGCGGCCTTCGCGGTACCATTCGGTCCGGGCGATCTCGGCACCGCCGAGGCGGCCCGCGACGTTGACCCGGATGCCGAGGGCACCCATCCGCATCGCGTTCTGCACGCCACGCTTCATCGCGCGGCGGAACGACACCCGGCGCTCAAGCTGCTGGGCGATCGACTCGGCCACCAGCTGGGCGTCAAGCTCGGGCTTGCGGACCTCGACGATGTTGAGGTGCAGTTCCGAGTCGGTGAAGTTCGCGAGCTTCTTGCGCAGCGTTTCGATATCCGCGCCCTTCTTGCCGATGATGACACCGGGGCGGGCGGTATGGATCGTCACGCGGCACTTCTTGTGCGGACGTTCGATGATGACCTTGGAAACGCCAGCCTGCTTTGCGTAGTCATGGATGAACTCGCGCATCTTGAGGTCTTCAAGAAGCAGGTTGCCGTAGTCTTTCTTGTCGGCGTACCAGCGGCTGTCCCAGGTGCGGTTGACCTGGAGGCGCATCCCGATGGGGTTAACCTTCTGTCCCATTATGCGGACTCCTCAACTTGACGCACCTTGATGGTCAGTTCGCTGAACGGCTTCATGATCTTGCCAAACCGGCCACGCGCCCGAGGACGGCCGCGCTTCATCACCAGGTTCTTGCCGACCCAGGCTTCGGCAACGACGAGCCCGTCCACGTCAAGACCGTGGTTGTTCTCGGCATTGGCGATCGCCGATTGCAGGCACTTCTTCACGTCTTCCGCGATCCGCTTTTTCGAGAAGGTCAGGTCGGCGAGCGCCTTTTCGACCTTCTTGCCACGGATCATCGCGGCGACGAGGTTCAGTTTCTGCGGCGAGGTACGCAGCATCCGGCTTTTCGCCATCGCTTCGTTATCGGCCACGCGGCGCGGATTCTTTTCCTTGCTCATGGCTTACTTCCTCTTGGCTTTCTTGTCGGCGGCGTGACCGTAATAGGTCCGCGTCGGCGAATATTCACCGAACTTCTGGCCGATCATCTCCTCGGTCACGTTGACCGGGATATGCTTCTGGCCGTTATAGACGCCGAAGGTGAGGCCGACGAATTGCGGCAGGATGGTGGAGCGGCGCGACCAGATCTTGATCACTTCCGACTTGCCCGAGGCTTGCGCCTTTTCCGCCTTCTTCAGAAGGTAGGAATCGACGAACGGGCCTTTCCAAACAGAACGAGACATGGATTAACGCCCTTTCTTCGCGTGGCGCGAACGGACAATGTACTTGTCCGTCTTCTTGTTCGACCGGGTGCGGTTGCCCTTGGTGCCCTTGCCCCACGGGGTAACCGGGTGACGGCCGCCCGAGGTCCGGCCTTCACCACCACCATGCGGGTGGTCGATCGGGTTCATTGCAACACCGCGGACGGTCGGGCGCACGCCCATATGCCGCTTGCGGCCGGCTTTGCCGAGGTTCTGGTTCGAGTGGTCGGCGTTCGACACCGCACCGACGGTCGCCATGCATTCCTGGCGAACCATGCGCAGTTCGCCCGAGGAGAGGCGGATCTGGGCGTAGCCACCGTCACGGCCGACGAACTGGGCATAGGTGCCCGCGGCGCGCGCGATCTGGCCACCCTTGCCGGGCTTCATCTCGACATTGTGGACGATCGTGCCGATCGGCATGCCGGAAAACGGCATCGCGTTGCCGGGCTTCACGTCGGTCTTGGCACCGGCGATGACGCTGTCACCTACCGCGAGACGCTGGGGCGCGAGGATATAGGCCTGCTCGCCGTCCTGATACTTCACCAGCGCGATGAAGGCGGTGCGGTTCGGGTCGTATTCGATCCGCTCCACGGTCGCCGGAACGTCGAACTTGCGACGCTTGAAATCTACGATGCGGTAAAGGCGCTTTGCCCCACCGCCCTTGTGCCATGCCGTAACACGCCCGGTATTGTTCCGGCCGCCCGTCTTGGTCAGACCCTCGGTGAGGGCCTTGACCGGGCGACCTTTCCAAAGCTCCGAACGGTCGATCAGTACCAGCCCACGCTGGCCCGGCGTCGTCGGCTTATACGACTTGAGTGCCATGCTTCTGTCTTCCGTTGCTTTGGACCTGTCGGTCCGTTGGGTATAGGGCCCCGAAGGTCCCCGGTTGTAAAATCGAGCGGCCCCGGTGACCGGGGCCGCGAGATTCGGCGCCTTCTATCAGAGCCCCGAAGAGACGTCGATAGTGTTGCCCTCTTCGAGGGTCACATAGGCTTTCTTCACATCGCTCCGCACGCCGGGCTGGCCGCGGAAGCGCTTGGTCTTGCCCTTGGTGATGGTGGTGTTCACCGCCTTCACCTTCACACCGAAGACCGCCTCGACCGCTTCCTTGATCTGCGGCTTGGTGGCAGACTTCGCCACCTGGAAGACAACGGCGCCGGCCTCCGACGCCATTGTTGCCTTTTCGGTGATCACGGGCTTGACGATCACGTCGTAATGTTCCGGTTTCACGCTCATTTCAGACGAGCCTCCAGAGCTTCGACACCCGCTTTGGTGAGCACGAGCGTGTCACGCTTGAGGATGTCATAGACATTGGCGCCCATCGAGGGCAGCACGTCGATGCCTTCGATGTTCGCGGCGGCACGGGCGAAGTTCTCGTTCACGTCGGCGCCGTCGATGATCAGGACCTTCTTCCAGCCCAGTTCCTTCGCGGCCTTCGCGAGGGTCTTGGTCTTGGCCTCTTTCATCTCCAGATCGTCGAGGATGATGAGCTGACCGGCGCCGGCCTTCGCCGAAAGCGCATGCTTGAGACCGAGCGCCCGGAACTTCTTGGGCAGGTCATGGGCGTGGCTGCGCGGCGTCGGGCCCTTGTAGGTACCGCCGTGACGGAAGATCGGCGCCTTGCGGGAGCCGTGGCGTGCGCCGCCGGTGCCCTTCTGGCGATAGATCTTCTTCGTCGAGTAGCTCACTTCGGACTTGGTCAGGACCGAATGCGTACCGGCCTGCGCCTTCGCGCGCTGCCAGCGCACGACGCGGTGCAGGATGTCGGCGCGCGGCTCCAGCCCGAAGATCTCGTCGGAGAGATCGATCGAGCCTGCCTTCTTGGCGTCGAGCTTGATCACATCGAGTTTCATTC
>JAUIDM010000017.1 GCA_030428915.1 Alphaproteobacteria bacterium
CTTCGCGGCCGCATAGGGGGCGATCTTGGCATAGCCTTTCAGCCCCGCAGTCGAGGCGACCGAGATCAGCCGCCCCCAGCCCGGCATCTGCAAAAGCCCGGCGCGCAGCGTCAGGAACACGCCCGTCAGGTTGACCGCGATCATCGCGTTCCACTGGTCAAGCGTCGTCTTCCGGAAAGGCGCGCTATCCGCCGCCCCGGCATTCGCGATCACGATGTCGCAGGGCCCGGCGGCCCTGAACATCGCGGCGACCGAAGCTTCGTCGGTGACATCGGCGACAACACTGCGCATCTGCGCGAAACCAGAGGCAACCGCTTCCAGCGGTTCCCGCCTGCGGCCCGCGATCACCACTTCGGCCCCGGCCTCAGCAAAGCCCCGGGCAAGGTCCGCGCCCGCGCCCGTGCCGCCCCCCGTGATCAGAACCCGTTTGCCCGTCATGCTCATGCCCGGATCGCCTCCTGCGCGCGTTCGGCCAATCTGTAGGCCTGGTCCCTGCCGGGCAGATAGGGCAAAGGCCAGTCCGCGCCCCGGTCGCCCAAAGCCACGGCGGCATGCAAGGTCCAATAGGGATCGGCCAGATGCGGCCGGGCAAGGCAAACGAGGTCCGCCCGCCCCGCCATCAGGATCGAATTGACATGGTCGGGTTCATAGATATTGCCGACCGCCATCGTGGCGAGGCCCGTCTCATTCCGGATGCGGTCGGAAAACGGCGTCTGGAACATGCGGCCATAGACCGGCTGCGCCTCGGTCGAGGTCTGACCGGCGGAGACATCGATAATATCGGCGCCCGCCGCATGGAAGGCCCGCGCGATTTCCACGGCCTCATCCGGCGTTACGCCCGCCTCGCCCACCCAGTCATTTGCGGAGATGCGGACCGACATCGGCTTGTCGTCCGGAAAGACGGCCCGCATCGCTCGGAAAACCTCCAGCGGGTAGCGCAGGCGGTTTTCGAAGGTGCCGCCGTAGTCGTCTGTGCGGCGGTTCGACAGGGGCGAGATGAAGGACGAAATCAGATAGCCGTGGGCGGCATGCAGCTCGATCATGTCAAAGCCCGCGCGGTCGGCCATGCGCGCAGCGGCGATGAATTGATCCCGCACCCGGTCCATATCCGCGCGCGTCATCTCGACGGGCACCTGATTGGCGGGCGACCATGGGATGGCCGAGGCCGACATGACCGGCCAGTTGCCGTCCTTCAGCGGCGCGTCCATCTGTTCCCAGCCAAGCTGGGTGGAGCCCTTTCGCCCCGAATGGCCGATCTGGCAGCAGATCTTCGCGCCGCTTTCGGCATGGACGAACCCGACGATGCGCCGCCACGCCACCTCATGTTCGGGCGCATAGAGGCCGGGACAGCCCGGTGTGATGCGGCCTTCCGCGCTGACGCAGGTCATCTCGGTATAGATCAGCCCCGCGCCGCCCTTGGCCCGTTCGCCAAGATGCACAAGATGCCAGTCGGTCGGGCAGCCCCCCTCGGCGCGGTACTGTGCCATGGGCGATACGACGACGCGGTTTTGCAACTCCATCCCGCGCAGCCGGTAGGGCGCGAACATCGGGGCACGGCCCTTTTTTCCGCCCGCCTGTTCCTGAAACCAGTCTTCGGCCTCGCGCAGCCAGTCCGGGTCGCGCAGGCGCAGGTTTTCATGGCTGATCCGTTGCGACCGGGTCAGCAGCGAATAGGCGAATTGAAGGGGTGGCATGTCGAGATACCGTTCGACCTCCTCAAACCATTCGAGGCTGTTGCGCGCCGCCGATTGCAGGCGCAACACCTCCAGCCGCCGCTCCGCCTGATACCGTTCGAAGGCCGCCTTCATCGTCGGCTCGGAGTGCAGGTAGTCGGCCAGCGCGATGGCGCTGTCGAAGGCCAGCCGCGAACCAGAGCCGATGGAGAAATGCCCCGTCGCCGCAGCGTCGCCCATCAGGACGACATTGCCGTTGTACCAGCGCTCGCAGATCACACGGGGGAACTGCATCCACACTGCAGAGCCACGCAGATGGGCGGCATTGGACATCAGGTCATGACCGCCCAGATGGCGTTCAAAAATCTTTCGGCAGGTCTCGACCGTCTCTTCCTTCGTCATCGCCTCAAAGCCCCAGCGATCCCAGGTCTCGGGCAGGCATTCGACGATGAAGGTCGCGGTGTTCTCGTCGAACTGGTAGATATGCGCCCAGACCCAGCCATGTTCGGTCTTCTCGAATATGAAGGTGAAGGCGTCGTCGAATTTCTGATGCGTCCCAAGCCAGACGAACTTGCAGCGGCGGACGTCGATATCGGGGCGGAATACGTCCTCGTATTCCTTGCGGACCTTCGAATTGATCCCGTCGCAGGCGACGACGAGGTCATAGTCGCGGCGATAGGTCTCGGCGCTGCCGAACTCCGTCTCGAAGCGCAAATCGACGCCCAGTTCGCGCGCCCGCTCTTGCAGTATGATCAGCATCTGCTTGCGGCCGATCCCGGCAAAACCGTGCCCGCCCGAGACCGTGCGATGACCGTCATGCACGACCGCGATATCGTCCCAATAGGCGAAATGGCTGCGGATCGCCTCGGTCGATTTCGGGTCGTTTCCCTCCATCCGCTCCAGCGCGTCATCCGACAGAACAACGCCCCAGCCGAAAGTATCGTTGGCGCGGTTGCGCTCCAGAACCGTGACCTCATGCGCCGGGTCGCGCAGTTTCATCGAGATCGCAAAATAGAGCCCCGCCGGCCCGCCTCCGAGGCAGAGAACCTTCATGCCGCCCTCCCTGACGTGCGGGAAGAGTGGCATTGGGGATCTTTTATTTCAAGTTTAAAATTTTTAGCCTGAACGGGATCGTTCCCCGCCAGCCATCCGGGTGAAGATGAATGGAAAATGAACAAACGGTTTCAGGTAAGTTCAGGCACCATATGCCACATTTATGACACCATAGTGGTGGGAGCGCTCCCGAATCGCAGATCAACGTGCGGACGAGGCGCTCTTAGGGGAACTGGTGGAGACGAGATAATGACGCGGACCAACACCAGCGCGCCGACGAATGTGACAGCATTGTCGGATGTGCAGACGATGAAAAGCAGGCGCACTGAGGCGACCCGAACCTGGGATGTCGGCGCAGGCAATGATCCCGCAACAGACCGGTTTCCACCCGTTGATGATGTCGTGAAAAATCTTCGACTGTTCGACCGCATCGCGGCCGTAGCGTGATCCATCACTCATCAGACAGACAAGAAGGACAACGCATTCAACCGGATATTACACGGTACTGAACGCGTTTCGGCTGGACCGGCAAATCGCCCGAAATTCATAAACGCGCGCGCAGTGCTTCATCCAATACTGCACGTACAGCATCACCCGGCACGTCACCACTCACGAACGCATCGCCGATGCCGCGCGCCAGAATGAAGCGCAGTTTGCCGTCCACCACCTTCTTGTCTTGCCCCATCAGCGCGATCAACGCATCTGCGCCCGGCAGGTCGCCAGGAATGTCGGCGAGATCAACCTTCATCCCCATGGCCTTCAGATGCGCGCGGACGCGGCTTGGCGCTTCCTGCGAACACAAGCCCAGCCGCTGGCTGAGTTCAAAGGCCAGCACGCAACCGATGGCCACCCCCTCGCCGTGCAAAAGCCGGTCGGAATAGCCCGTCGCCTTTTCCAGCGCATGACAGAATGTATGGCCAAGGTTCAGAAGCGCCCGGTCGCCCTGCTCGGTCTCGTCCCGTTCTACGATCCGGGCCTTCATCTCGATTGAGCGGCGCACCGCATATTGCCGCGCGACCGGATCACCCGCTGCCAGAGCAGGGCCGTTCTCCTCCAGCCAGTCGAAAAAGGCCGCGTCGCCCAGCAGCCCGTATTTCACCACTTCGCCATAGCCTGAAAGGAAATCGCGCGCCGGAAGCGTGCCGAGAATATCGATGTCGGCCAGAACGAGCGCTGGCTGGTGAAAGGCCCCGATCAGGTTCTTGCCATGGGTAGAGTTGATCCCGGTCTTGCCGCCGACAGAGCTGTCGACCTGCGCCAGAAGCGATGTCGGGATCTGCACGAAACGCACGCCCCGGCGCAGGACGGCGGCGGCGAAGCCCCCGAGATCGCCGATCACACCGCCGCCAAGCGCCACGACGATATCGCGCCGCTCCACCTTCTCGGCCAGAAGCCAGTCGACGGCGCGGGAAAACTGCTCCCACCCCTTTGTCGCCTCGCCCGCGGGCAGGGCGAGCGCCGTCATCTCCACATCGCCGAGCCCGTCCTGCAAGGCATCAAGGTGAAGTCCCGCGACCGTCTCATCTGTCAGGACCGCAACCCGGCGCCTCGCCAGGAGCGGTGCGATCTCTGCGCCTGCGCGCGCAAGCAGGCCACGACCGATCCGAACGTCATAGCTGCGTGTGCCGAGTGCCACATGCACGGTGTCGATACCGGTCGTCATGCTGTCTCCAATACGTCCTGTCGCCCGGCAAGCGCCTCCATCACCTTTCGGGCCATATCCTCAATCGAATAGTGGGGCTGCGCCTGCACGATCAGGCCCGACTGCGCATAGACCGGCTCGCGCGCCTCCAGCAGCCCGGCGAGCGTCGCCTTGGGGTCGGGAGTGCGCAACAGCGGCCGGGTCGTCTTGTGCCGCACCCGCTGCCAGAGCAGGTCCAGATCAGCCTTGAGCCAGACCGACACACCCTTCTTTTCGATGGCCGCCCGGTTATCGGGTGCAAGGAAGGCACCGCCACCAGTTGAAAGGATGCAGGGTTCGGCCGCCAGCAACCGTGCCAGGACCTCGGACTCGCGCGCCCGGAAGAAGGCTTCGCCATCACGGGCAAAGATTTCGGCAACAGTCATATTGGCCGCGCGTTCGATCTCTTCGTCGGAATCCAGAAACGGCACGTCCAGCATGCGGGCCAATGCATTGCCGACCGCCGTCTTGCCGGCCCCCATCATTCCCACCAGCACCACCGTCTTCTTCAATCGGCCCTTCACATCTGGTCCTTTCCGCCCACTTGCGAGCGCCGTCCCGCCCACCGGAAAACTTTCTGCCCTGAATGGCGTGAACTTGCGAAAAATGCCATATATAATCCGTGTGCTTTTGCCGACCGCATCATCCGCGGATCGGCTGAGGGCACCGGAGCGGGGCGAACAGGCAAGGGCACCGCCCGGGAAACGAACGAAAAACGACGGCAGGACTGAATGTTCCGAATTCTCAAGGTGATCCTCATTCTGGCGGTGCTCGGCTTTGTCGGGCTGTCGGGTTATGCCTATCTTGGCGACATGACGCCCCAGCGCAGCGATGTGAGCGAACCGGTTGAACTGAATGTGGGCCAGTAAGGCAGTTTTTCTGCCCGCTCTGTTTTACATCGGTGCGGCGGCCGGCGCGGCGGCCCAGGATGAAGCTCCGCTTTCGGCCATCGACTGGCTGTCGAGATCGGTCACCGGACCGGCGACGGCGGTTCCCGGCATCGCGATGGAACCGCCCGTCACCGACGGCGCAGCGCCCCGGCCCATTACCGTGAGGCCGATCGATGGCCCCTCGCTGGACGGGTTGGGTCTGTTGCCGGTCTCCACGACCGGATTGCCGCGCGATCTCTGGGGCACAACCTCGTCGGCCGATCTCGCCCGGATGATCCGCGCGGAGCGGGTCGATACAGTGCCCGCGATCCAGTCGCTGCTTTATACCCTGATGCTGGCCGAGGTCGCGCCGCCTGCCGATTCCGACGGGTCGGGCGCGATCTTTCTGGCGCGGGTGGACAAGCTTCTGGATCTCGGCGCTCTCGACCCGGCCCTTGCGCTTCTGGAAATGACCGAAACGCCCGAACCGGAACCCTTCCGCCGCTGGTTCGACATCGCCCTTCTGATCGGACGCGAGGACCGGGCCTGCGACATCATGTTGGAAACGCCGCAGATCGCGCCTACGTTCCCCGCCCGCATCTTCTGCCTCGCTCGCGGTGGCGACTGGAACGCAGCGGCCCTGTCGCTTCGCACAGGTGAGACGCTGGGTTTCATCGATACCGAGATGGCCGCCCTTCTTGAACGCTTCCTCGACCCCGAACTGTTTGAGGGCGAACCCGATCTGCCGATGCCCGAACGGCCCTCGCCGCTGGTGCTGCGGCTGATGGAGGCCATCGGCCAGCCCCTGCCGACGACCACCCTGCCCCTTGCCTTCGCGCAGGCCGATCTCCGGTCGAATGCCGGCTGGAAAACTCGGCTTGAGGCGGGCGAGAGGCTGGCACGCACCGGCGCGATCGAACCGAACCGGCTTCTCGGGCTCTACACCGAACGGGAGGCAGCCGCCTCCGGCGGGGTATGGGAACGGGTCGACGCAATCCAGGATCTTGAAGCGGCGCTGGACGACCGTGACAGCGACGCTGTGGCGCGGATACTGCCCGGAACCTGGGAAGGGATGGTCGCGGCGGAACTGGAGGTTCCCTTTGCCGCGCTATACGGCAGCCGACTTGCCCGTCTAGACCTTCGCGGCGAAGCCGGGGCGCTCGCCTTCCGAATCGGGCTGTTGTCCGACGACTATGAGAATGTAGCGCGCGCGCGCAGTCCGCAAGGCGCGGACGAGCGCTTTGTCATCGGTCTGGCAACAGGCAATCCGCTGGGCCTCACACCGCCAGACCAGATGGGCGCGGCGATCCAGCGCGCCTTCCTGCCTACTCCCCGCCCTGCAGATGAGTTCGCCCGCCTGCTCGACGAAAATCGCCTGGGCGAGGCACTGCTTCTGGGCATCGACCAGATCACCGAAGGCGCGCGGGGTGAATTGCGCGACGTGACGGATGGTCTGGGGCTTCTGCGTCATGTCGGACTTGAAACCACCGCCCGTCGCGCTGCGTTGGAACTCGTTCTTCTGGAACGGCGGGGCTAGGCGATGGACGGCGCGGATCGCTGGATTTCGGCCTTTCTCGATGCCCAGGCGGCGGAACAGGGCGCATCGCGCAACACGCTGTTGGGCTACGGGCATGACCTGCAAGACTTCGCGGGCTGGCTGGGCCGACGGAAACTGACCTTCGAAACGGTAGACCGTGACCGGATCGAAGCCTATCTCGTCACCTGCGAGGCCGAGGGGCTGTCGCGCGCCACGCGTGCCCGGCGCCTGTCGTCGATACGTCAGCTTTTCCGCTTTGCCTACGAGGATGGCCGCAGGAGCGACAATCCGGCGATCCAGATCAGCGGGCCGGGGCGGGCGAAAAGCCTGCCCAAGGTCCTGAGCATCGCCGAGATCGAAGCTCTGCTGTCCGCGACGCGGGACAGCGGACGCAACGGGGCTGAACGACTGCGCAACATCTGCCTTATGGAACTGCTTTACGCGACGGGCATGAGGGTCAGCGAACTCGTCGGCCTGCCGGTGTCCGCCGCACGGGGCGATCCGCGCATGCTGCTGGTCAAGGGCAAGGGCGGCAAGGAGCGTTTGGTGCCGCTCTCCGCGCCCGCGCGCGAGGCATTGGCCATCTGGCTCGCCGTCCGGGACAAGGCCGAGGAGGAAGCCCGTCGCGAACTTGGAACTCCACCCGGCAAGCACCTGTTTCCAGCCCGCGGCCGCGCGGGACACATGACACGGCAAGCCTTCCACGCGCTCCTCAAGGACATCGCCGCCGCCGCCGGTATCTCTCCGGCACGGGTGACACCCCATGTCCTACGCCATGCCTTTGCGACCCACCTTCTGGCTGGCGGCGCGGACCTGCGCGCCATCCAGACAATGCTGGGTCACGCCGATATCGCGACGACCGAGATCTATACACATGTACTGGACGAACGGCTGAAGGAGCTGGTTCTTGAACATCACCCGCTAGCCCGCGACACCGACTGAACGGCCCCATCTTGAAGCATCGCCGCCCCACCCCCATAACGGGGTGACTCCAAAGGGATAACCAAAATGTCTTCCGCCGCGATCCTCGATACCAGTTTCTGGCTGACTGCCGGGGCGATCCTCGTCCTGCTTCTGTTGTCGGCGTTTTTCTCCGGATCGGAAACCGCGCTGACTGCGGCCTCGCGAGGCAAGCTCCGGGCACAATCCGACAAGGGCAGCCGGGGTGCGGATGTCGCGCTGGAGCTCAAGGAGGACGGCGAGCGGCTGATCGGGGCGATCCTTCTTGGCAACAATGTCGCCAACATCCTTTCCGCCTCGCTCGCGACCGCGCTCTTTTCGAAGATATTCGGCGCCAACGGCATCGCTGTCGCGACTTTGGTGATGACCACGCTCGTCCTGATCTTTGCCGAGGTGCTCCCAAAGACCTACGCCATTACCACGCCCGAAACAGCCGCCGCCCGCGTCGCCCGGCCGATCCGCATTCTCGTTCTCGTACTCAGCCCCATCGTCACCCTTGTCCGCTTCATCGTGCGCGGACTCCTGATCCCCTTCGGCGTGAAGGCGGACCCGGACAGCCATATCCTGTCCTTCCGTGACGAGATCGTCGGCGCGCTTGCCATCGGACATTCCGAAGGTGCCGTCCACAAGGAGGCGCGCGACCGTCTTCTGGGCGCGCTCGACCTCAACGACCGCACCGTGGAAGAGATCATGTGCCACCGCAGCAAGATCGAGATGATCGATGCCGATGCCGGCCCCGACCGCATCCTCTCTGCCGTGCTCGCCTCTCCCCATACCCGCCTGCCGCTCTACAAGGGCGAGCGGGAGAACATCGTCGGCGTGATGCACGCGAAAGATCTGCTGCGCGCGGTCGAAAAGACGGTGCGTGGCGAGGACGGGAACCTCGATTCAGTTCGGGACCTCGACATCATGTCGGTGGCCAAGGCACCCTATTTCGTCCCTGAGACGACGCCGCTTGACGAACAGATGCGCGAGTTCCTGAAGCGGCGCACCCATTTCGCGCTGGTTGTGGACGAGTACGGTGATCTGCGCGGGCTGATCACGCTCGAAGACATCATCGAAGAGATCGTTGGCGAGATCACTGACGAATTCGACATCGACGCCGAGCATCCGCTCAAGATGACCGAGGCCGGCGACTGCATCATCGACGGCGCGATGACCATCCGCGACCTGAACCGTGCGACCGACTGGTCCCTGCCCGATGAAGAGGCCAATACGGTTGCGGGCCTTGTGATCCACGAGGCGCAGATGATCCCGTCCGAAGGCCAGGTCTTTTCCTTCCACGGTTTCCGCTTCGAGGTGCTCGCACGTAAGGAAAACCGCATCACAAGGCTGAAGATCCGCCCCCTGTGACCGCAGGCGGGAGGGCGTCGGCAGCGGCCCTATCCGAAGATGAAGTCGCTTGCGCCGATGTCGGAGGGATCGGTGTTTTCCAGAATGATCGTGACGTCGGCGAAGCTTACTTGCGTATGTCCTCCAGCCGCGGAGCGGACCGTTACATCGCCGAAATCCGCGGCCCCCGACGTGATCCGGATCAGGTCGGTCCCGTCCTCGAAATCCGTGATCCGGTCCGATCCATGGCCGGTTGCAAAGACAAACTCATCCGCCCCGGCACCGCCGGTCAGCCTGTCGTTCCCCTTGTCCCCGCGCAGCCAGTCATTGTCATCGCCGCCAAAAAGGACGTCATCGCCGCTGCCGCCGTAAACCCTGTCATCGCCCGCGCCGCCCTTGAGCGTATCGTTGCCTGTCGAGCCGCGCAAAGTGTCGTTGCCGCCATTGCCCCGCAGGGCATCTGATGCGGAATTCCCGTAGAGCAAATCGTTATCTTCACCGCCCTTGATCTTGTCGCGGCCGCTTCCTCCCTTGAGCGTATCGTTTCCGTCGCTTCCGTCCAGAAAGTCGTTTCCGCCATAGCCTTTGAGCAGGTTGTCACCATCATTGCCCTTCAGGTTATTGGCACTGCCATTGCCCCGCAGCACAAGGTCGGCAATGCCGAGAAGTTCGGCGGCCGTCACGCCGTTCACGAGCTTCAGGTCAACCGAACTGAGGAACAGCTTGCCACCCACGAGGTCAAGTTTCGCGTTTCCGGCCGACAGGTCCACCCGCACGTTCGAAACCGCGCCCGAAGCCGCGGTCACCTTCACATCGACATCGGATGCCGCTTTCACCGACAGGCTGTACCCTCCGGCGCCAGCCGTCGTCGCGCTGTTGCCACCGATCGTGAACTTCACGTTCGAGACGCCTTCGCCGATCGAATAGAAATCGTCACCGTCCTTGTCGGAATAGGCCACACCCGTCACGAAGACATTCGATCCCGATTTTGCAAAGTTCTGCGTGACCATCGAGGCATTGTAGGTTGTTCCCCCGGAGGTGAACGTACCGAGTTCCTGCGCAATGCCGACCTCGCGAAAGGCAGTGCCCATGATGTTCTCGCGATGTCCCGCACTCAGGAACAACCCCTGATGCTGCAGCGCTATCGCGCTTGCGACGTTGATCGAACCGGTCGACCCGCGCCACGAGATATTCTCTCCCCAAGCCGAGCTTCCCGAAAAGGCATAACCCGCGTTCGACATGCGGTCGCCGGGATCGCTGCCGCCGACGCCGGTATGGCTGAACGTGTTCTGGGTCAGCATCCAGTCGGAATGATCGGACGCCGCATCCTGCAAACGGCTGTTGGGGGCAAGAACCTGTTTCGCGGCGCTGCTGATAGTGCCCTGGGCAAGGTTCTGGTTCAGACTGATACCGAAACGCGCGGCCTCGCCATCGGGATCGAGGCGCGCACGATTTACCAGCTCAAGCATGTATTGTTCCGCGCTTGACCAAGCCATGGAGCCATATCCTCGGTAGATATCTTTTCTTTCCCCTGCCGGTGGTGGTCGACGGAGGCGATTTTCTGGATACCGGCGGCATACGGCAGAAAAGTGGCAAAAATGTTCAGAAACCGGTACGTCGGCATGATCGTGCCGCTTGGCGTCCGCGGCGGACTTCGAAGCCATCGCGCCGGCGCGCCGAGAGGATCGAAGATCCTATCACTTTCTGTCGAAAAATACACTGGGGGTCCGGGGGTGAAACCCCCGGCGGTTCGGCCCGGCACAGCCGGGACGAAGCCCGTTCAAGCGGCCCAGAGCCCCTCGCGCGCCAGATCGTCGCTGGCCCGGCGAATCCCCGTGGCCAGAATATCGAACATCCGGTCGATCTCTCCTGCCGTGATGATCAGTGGTGGCGAGAAAACGCACATGTTGATCAGGGGCCGCACGATCAGCCCCAGTTCTTGGCAATGCGCGTCGATCCGGGCGCCCACCTCCTTGTCGAGGGCCAGTGGATTGCGGCTCACGCGGTCGGCGACGCATTCGACGCAGCCCATCAGCCCCATGCCACGTACGTCGCCGACAATCGGCAGATCGGCCAGCGCCTGCATCCGTTCCTGAAAATGCGGCGTGACGGCACGGACATGCTCAAGAATCCCCTCGCCCTCGATGATCTCCATGTTCTTCAGGGCGGCGGCAGCCGAAACCGGATGACCGGAATAGGTGTAGCCGTTCGAAAAGATCGAACCCTTCGCGCCTTCGCCCGCGACCTCCGCGACCAGCTGGTCGGAGATGATGCAGGCACCCATCGGAACATAGCCCGAGGTCATGCCCTTCGCGCAGGTGATGATGTCGGGGGTGATCCCAAACACATCTTCCGAGGCGAACCAGTGGCCGAGACGGCCAAAGCCGGTGACAACCTCGTCCGAGATGTAAAGCACGTCGTGCCGGCGGCAGACCTCGAGACAGCGCCTGTGGTAGCCCGCGGGCGGCACGATGACGCCGCCGGAGGCCAGGATCGGTTCGGCGATGAAGGCCGCGACCCGCTCCGGGCCGAGTGACAGGATCGCCTCTTCCAGATCGGCGACCTTGGCGTCGAGAAAGGCCTCGACGCTCATCCCCTCCGGTCGCCGGTAGGGATTCACGTCTGGCAGGAAATGCACCATGTCGGTCGCAAAATCGAACCAGCTTTTGTCGCGTTCCTTGCCGCTCATCGTGGCGGAAAGGTATGTGGAGCCGTGGTAGGCCTTCTGGCGCGAAATCACGATCTTCTTGTCAGGCTGGCCGAGGACATTGTTTCGGTAGTGCAGGAAGCGGATCGCACTGTCGACGGCGGTGGAGCCGCCGGTCGTGAAAAAGACCTTGTTCAGATCGCCCGGCGTCCGTTCGGCGATTTTGGCCGCCAGTTCCGCCACGGTGGAATTGCCCAGCGAATAGGGCGAGAAATAAGCCATGTCGCGGGCCTGATCGGCCATGGCCTGACCGATCTCTTCCCGTCCATAGCCGATCTGCACACACCACATGCCGCCCGGCCCGTCGATCATCGGGCGCCCTGCCTCGTCGATGACATGGATGCCCTTCGCGCGTTCGGCAAAGGTGCGATCGTTGCGCCCGTGATCCTCCATCGCCTCCCATGGATGCAGGAAATGCGAATTGTCCCAGTCACGGATGCGGTCAAAATCATTCGGCAAGTTCGTCATCGGACCTCTCCGGCTTTCGGGTCGCTCAGTGGTTACTCAAAATAATGAACGAACGTTCATTCAAAGTCAATTGCCCCGACGACGCTCGCCTATGGCGGGTGGCCGGCAATCCGTGCTAGCGAAGGAAAACGACCAAGGTCCCGCGACAATGAGCACGACCTCAGAAGACCGCCCATCGGCCCGCGATCAGGGCAAGGAACGCCACCGGCTGAAGCTGATCGAAGCCACGGCGGACGCGATCCTGGAACACGGGCTCGCGGCCGTGTCGGTCAGCCGCATTCTGGAACATGCAGGCCTCTCTCGCGGCATGGTCAACCTGCATTTCAGTTCAAAGTCCCGACTTCTGCTGGAAGTCGCCCGGCATTTCTCCGATGCCTATGCCGCGCATTGGCGGGCCGCGATCGAACGGGCCGGCCCGAGGCCCGAAGACCGGCTGAGCGCCATCATCGAGGCAGATTTCGACCCCGCCGTGCTCAACCGCCGCACCATGGCGGTCTGGTTCGCTTTCCGGGGTGAGGCGCATTCAACCCCGGACTACATGCCATTCATCGATTCGCGCGAAGGCCCGATCACGAAAGCCGTGCTTGGCATATGTACTGAACTCTGCGCAGACGGCGCCTATCCTCAGGTCAACCCGGCCTTCGCGGCCCGCGCCTTCACCGTCGCATTGGAAGGCCTCTGGACCGATTTTCACCTGCATCCGGACAGTTTCAGCCGCGACGAAGCCCGCGCCATCATGCTGCACATGGCCCGCACCTTCTTTCCGCGCCATTTCGGCGGTGATGGCGTTTCGGGTTTGCGTTAGATTGGAAATTAAACCTTTTCCCGTTTGAATTCCGATGCTTGTAAAGTCAGGCAAGACCCGAAACTCTTTCGGGTCAGGACCCGCCCGCCACCGGTAGCAGGATATCGAAACGGGTGCCCTTGCCGGGGCTGCTCTCGACGCTGATCGTCCCCCCGCCCCTCGTGACAAGGTTGCGGCTGATCGAGAGGCCAAGGCCCGTCCCCTCGCTGCGTTTCGTCGTGTAGAACGGATCGAAGATGCGCGACAGCACCTCTTTCTCCATGCCCGTTCCGGTATCACCGACGGTGATGCGCACCTTGGCGCCTTCCCTGACGGTCGTCACGTCCAGGCGCCCACCATCGGGCATTGCCTGAATCGCATTGACCATCAGATTGATCAGCACCTGCTGCAATTCTGTCTGGTTCATCGCCACCACCGCGCCCGCATCCAGAGCAAGTCGAACCTCGACATTCGCCTTGGCCAGAAGGTGCTGCACCAAGGGCATCGTGTCTCGGATCACGTCATCGGGATCGTTGCCGGTGCCGCCATCCGCGTATTCCTCGGGCCGGGCAAAACGCAGCAGCTTTGACACAAGGATATGGATCGCCTGAATCTGCTCCTGGATCAGCGTGAACTCGGTTTTCAGCGGCTCGGCCCGGGCGCCAAGATCATCGCGCACCACGTCGAGATTGCCCTGAATCACCGCGAGAGGGTTGTTGATCTCATGCGCGACGCCTGCCGTGATCTCGCCTATGGCCGCAAGTTTTTCCGAGACGATCAACTGCTTGGTCGTGGCCTCGATCTGGCGGTTCGCCTCTTCCAGATCGTGGGTGCGTTCGGCCACCCGTTTCTCCAGTTCACCCGCCCAGTCCCTGAGCCGTCGGTCGCGGTCCTCGATCTGGTCCAGCAGATGATCGAGATGCCCGGCCACCCTGCCGATCTCATCCTCCGGTACCGGCTGGCCGGACCGGGCGGAAAGGTCGCCCGCCTCGACAGCGCCGATCACCGCGTTCATGCGTTCAAGCGGCGCGAAGATGCCGCGCGCCCAGCGCAACAGGATGGGCACGGCGACAATCAGTACGATGGCGAGCGCGGCCGCGATCTCGATCAGGGTGCGGCGTTCGGCGGCGACAAAGGGTGCTTCGAGAAATCCGACATAGAGCATGCCGACACGCTTGCCGAAACTGTCCACGATGGGCTCATAGGCAGAGACATACCAATCGTTGACCACAAAAGCCCGGTCGAGCCAGACCTGCCCCTCATCAAGAACCCGCTCCCGGACGGCCGCCGAAACGCGGGTGCCAAGCGCTCGCACGTCCTCGAACAGCCGAACGTTGGTCGAGATGCGGACGTCATCAAGGAAGATCGTCGCGGTCCCCTGCCCACTTTGTGTAATTCTTCCAGAGGGATAGACGAGGCTGTTGATCTCGTCGATAAAGGCAAGGTTGCGGTTCAGAAGCGTGCCACCGACCAGCGCACCGCCGAAAGCCGGGGCGGCGGCATGAACGACCATGCCGCGGTCCTCCTCCGTGCGGTCAGTCGGCACAGCCGCCACCGTCGGCACAAGCGACAGACGCGCGCGCTCGGCCAGGACGGGCGACCGCGCCATCAGGTCATCGGCCCGGAAGATGTCGATCTCTGCCCGCGCCTGTCCGTCGAGTGCGGCGGCGATGACTGGCCAGCGGGCGGCCTCGTCCGCACGGTCTCCGCCGACGAAATAGAGAAAGTCGAACCCCAGCACCTCGCGCCTTGCTGCCAGCAGGTCAGCCAGGGCGGCGGGATCGTCGCGCGCGGAGGCGAATGCGGCGGATTGGCCAAGCGCCTCGATGCCCGTGCGGCGGCCGTCCAGAAGCCCGTCCAGGTGCTGATGGGCGATGGTCAATTCGCCGGCGACCTTGTCGATCAGCACATCGTCCAGCCGGTCGATCCAGCTCTTCACAGTGTAGGCCAGTACCATCGGCAGAAGGATCAGCGCGGGCAAGAGGGCAATGACCAGCATCCGCGTCCGCACGCTTCGCCAGAAGCTCACCCGGCGCGGGGCCTCAGACATTCCACTGCGCGCATTTGCGGTCGATCGTCTTGCGCGACACGCCCAGCCGCCGCGCGGCCTTCGCCCGGTTGCCGCCGCAAGCTTCCAGAATGGCGAGTATGTGGCGCCGTTCCACTGCCTGCAGGGACTCCGCCGGTTCCTGTCCGACGCTATCTGCACCGCCAGCAAACTCCGGTGGAAACTCACCCAGGATCAGCGAGCGTTCAATCAGATTGCGCAGTTCCCGTACGTTGCCGGGCCAGTCGTACCGGGCGAGGTTCCGCAGCACATCCTCGCTCACGCTCAGCGCCGCAACGCCGAGTTGCCGGGCGATATTGCCGATGAACAACTCCGCCAGTTCACCGATGTCGCCGACCCGATCGCGCAGGGGCGGCATGTCCACCGTCAGTACATTGATGCGGTGGTAGAGATCCTTTCGCAACCGCCCCTCGGCCACTGCGCGGCCAAGATCTGTGTTGGACGCAAAGAGGAAACGCAGGTTCAGCGGAATCTCGCGTTCCGCACCGTGCGGGCGCAGGCGGTTGTCCTCGATCACCCTCAGCAGCGTGCCCTGCATCGCCAACGGCATGTCGGCGATCTCATCAAGAAAGAACGTGCCGCCCGACGCCTGTATCAGCAATCCGTCGCGCCCCTCCTCGCCCACCTTGCCGAAAAGCTCCTCTGCCAGCCGCTCGGCCGTCGTCGTGGCACAGTTGATTGGCAGAAAGGGCTTGTCGGCGCGGTCGGACATCGCATGCAGCGTTCGGGCCGCGATCTCCTTGCCGGTGCCGCTCTCGCCGGTGAACAGCACTGGCGTCGGCAGGGGGGCCGCGCGTTCCAGTGTCCGGCGCACGGATTCGATTCGGGGTGAATTGCCGATCAGCCGCCCCCGCGCGGCGAGCGTATCTGCGCGCAACTCATATTTCAGCAGGAAGTTCTCGCGCCGCAGATAACGCTGATCCATGCAGCGATTGACCGCATTGATGATCTGGTTGGATCGGAAGGGTTTCAGCACGAAATCTGCGGCCCCTACGCGAAGGGCATGGATGGCGGTGTCGAGATCGGCATAGGCCGTCATCAGGATCGCCTCGGCAAAAAGGCCCACGCGCCGCTGTTCGGTCAGCCAGTCGAGACCCGACTGGCCCGGCATTACATTGTCGAGAAGCACAAGGTCGAAATGCTGTGTGTCGAGCAGTTGCGAGGCTTCCTCGGCACTTGCCGCCGCCTCGATCCGTTTGCACCGCGGCTCGAATGTGCGGATCAGGAAATTACGGATTCCCGGCTCATCGTCGACGATCAGAATCGACACATGGCGCAGCACACGGTCGATGGCGCTCGGCCCGACATCTTCGGCGTCCGTTTGCGGCGTTGTTCCGCCGGGGCGCAGTTCCGTCAAATCATTCCCCGTTTCAGTCGAGCCGGACCGAAGGTCCCGCTGTCACCTCCTCGGACGAGAAACCCGCGCGGTTCAGAGCCAGATCGGCTGCCACCGCGATGACGATGGCTGACAGGAAAGCGGCGATCATGACTTTCATTGCGACCCCCTATTCGGCCGGTTCGGCCGGTGCATCTGCGCCGCCCGCTCCACGCACCTCCTCGTACCAGAGCGCATGGTGTTCCTTTGCCCATTGTACGTCAACCTCACCCGTACCGACAGCGTCATAAGCGCCCTCCATCCCGACGGAGCCGAGATAGATATGGGCGAGAATGATGGCCATGAAGACGAAGGCGACGATGCCATGCCAGGCCTGCGCCAGTTGCATTTCCTGATGTGGTCCAAGTACCGTGGGCAGTTCGCCAAAACCGAAGAGCTGCGGCAGGCCCGTCGCGTTCAGCACCGCGAATGTCTTGGCGAACATCGGCAGTTCGAAGGGGAAGAGAAGCGAAAGGCCCGAAAGCGAGATCGACAGGCCCAGCACCACGACCGACCAGAAGATGATCTTCTGCCCGGCATTGAACTTCTTCGCGGGCGGATGAACGCCCTTGGAGAAGAGGCCGCCCCCCTTGGCCAGCCATTTCAGGTCGTGCCGGTTGGGGAAATTGTCGGCAATCCAGACGACGATGACGATGGCAAGCCCCGCCATAAAGGCCCATGCGAGATTGTTATGCGCCCACTTCCCCGCATTCGCGATAAACGCATAACTTTCCTTGCCCAGAAGCGGAATCAGCGCGAGACGGCCGAAGATCATGATCAGGCCCGTCAACGCGAGGACGATGAACGACCCCGCCATCAGCCAATGGCCAAACCGCTCGACAGCATTGAAACGCAGAATCGTCTGACCGCTTCGCTTGCCATCAATGCGGATCTTGCCGCGGATCAGGTAGAACAACACCAGAATGGCGATCATGCCCAAGAGCAGATAGCCCCCGTATTGCGCAAGCGGCCCTTCGCGAAACTGCAGCCATTCCATGCCCCCGTCCTGGATGATCACGCCTGCCGCAGGCGAGCGGGAAGAGACCGTAACATCGGCCGAGCCATAGCGCAGGGCGCGCCAGAGATCGGGGTCGGAGGCACCGCCAAGCGTACCGAGCTGTTCGGCGATACCGGCGGCGGACTCGGGATCCCCCGTCGCCGCGCGCAACGCGCTGTCGTCCACGACCTCACCCCGCTGGCGGGCCAGTATATCTTCCAGCGTCTGTGCGCCACCTGTCGCGGCGCGCGCATCATCGCTCTGCGCCGCGACGGGCATCGAAAGAGACAGGCACGCCGCCAGAACGGCAAGAAAGCTGCGAAAGATCATGATCGTCTCCCGATACCGGAGGCAGTCGTTGGCGCCCGTGGCGTCAGGAACGCCACGGGACCACTTGTAAACACCACCACTCGGACAATTCAGTTGGCAGCTTTCTGTTCATATGCCGTGCCCCAGCCCCATGCGCCGGAGCCGAAACCACGTGCCACGACCCGTTCGCGGTAGATCGCCGAAACCACATCGCCGTCGCCCGCCAGAAGCGCCTTGGTCGAACACATTTCGGCGCAAAGCGGCAACTTGCCCTCTGCGATCCGGTTCCGCCCGTATTTCGCGAATTCGGCCGTCGAATGGGTCTCTTCCGGGCCACCAGCGCAGAAGGTGCATTTGTCCATCTTGCCACGGGATCCGAAATTGCCGGCCTGCGGATATTGCGGCGCGCCGAAGGGGCAGGCGTAGAAGCAATAACCGCAGCCGATGCAGAGATCCTTCGAGTGAAGGACGATGCCGTCCTCGGTCTGATAGAAACAATCGACCGGGCAGACCGCCATACAGGGCGCGTCCGAGCAATGCATGCAGGCGACCGAGATCGACCTTTCGCCCGGCGTGCCGTCATTGATCGTGACGACCCTCCGGCGGTTGATGCCCCAGGGCACTTCATGTTCGTTCTTGCAGGCCGTCACGCAGGCGTTGCATTCGATGCAGCGTTCGGCGTCACAGAGGAATTTGACTCTTGCCATGACTGTTTCTCCTTAAGCTGCGCTGATCTTGCAAAGCGTGCACTTGGTCTCCTGCATCAGGGTGACCGAGTCGTAGCCATAGGTCTGCGCGGTGTTGGCGCTTTCGCCCAAAACGTAGGGGTCCGCCCCTTCGGGATATTTGTCCCTCAGATCCTGGCCCTGATAATGGCCGCCGAAATGGAAGGGCATGAAGGCCACGCCTTCGCCCACCCGCTCGGTCACCATCGCCATGACCTTGACCTTGGCGCCCTCGGCCCCTTCGACCCAGACCTGCGCCCGGTCGCGGATGCCCAGGTTGTTGGCGTCGCGCGGATTGATTTCGACGAACATGTCCTGCTGCAATTCGGCCAGCCAGGGGTTCGACCGCGTTTCCTCGCCACCGCCCTCATATTCGACAAGGCGGCCCGAAGTCAGGATCATCGGATAGTCGGTCGAGAAATCCTTTTCCTGGATCGAGGCATACATGGTCGGCAGACGGTAAAGCTTCCGGTCCGAGTAGGTCGGATAGTCGGCCACGAGATCCCGCCGGTTGGTATAGAGCGGCTCGCGGTGCAGCGGCACCGGGTCAGGGAAGGTCCAGACCACGGCGCGGGCCTTGGCATTTCCGAATGGCGCGCATTCGTGTTTGATCGCCACCCGCTGAATACCGCCCGAAAGGTCGGTTTTCCAGTTGGCCTTCGGCCCGCCGGCAGCCTCGACCGCCGCACGTTCATCGGCAGTCAGGTCGCCGTCCCAACCCAGATCCATCAGCATCTGCATTGTGAATTCGGGATAGCCGTCCTGGATCTCCGAGTCCTTGGAATAGACGCCCTCGGCCAGAAGGTTCTCGCCATCCCGTTCCACCCCGAACCGGGCCCGGAAGGTCAGGCCACCCTGCGAAACCGGCAGCGACATGTCGTAAAGGTTTGCCGTGCCCGGATGCTTCATCTCAGGCGTGCCCCAGCAGGGCCAGGGCAGGCCGTAGAAGTCGCCGTCGGCCGGGCCGCCAACCGCACGCAGCGTGGTCTTGTCGAACGTGTGCTGGTTGGCCATGTGCAGCTTCAGCCGTTCGGGCGACTGCCCGGTATAGCCCACCGTCCACATACCGCGGTTGAATTCGCGGGTGATGTCCTCCACCACCGGCTCGCCGTCTTTGATCTCGATGTTCCGGAAAAGCCGGTCCGAGAAGCCGAACTTGTCGGCGAACATGCGGATGATCGTGTGGTCGGGCAGCGACTCGAAGACCGGTGCCACAACTCTCTCGCGCCACTGAAGCGAGCGGTTTGACGCCGTGACCGATCCCGAGGTCTCGAACTGGGTCGAGGCGGGCAGAAGGTAGACGCCATCCGTACGGTCATGCAGCACGGCCGAGACGGTCGGATAGGGGTCGATCACGACGAGCATGTCGAGCTTTTCCATCGCCGTCTTCATCTCCGACCCGCGGGTCTGCGAATTCGGCGCATGCCCCCAAAGAACCATGGCCCGGACATTGTCGTTCTGGTCCATGTTGGCCTTGTCTTCCAGAACCCCGTCGATCCAGCGGCTGACCGGAATCCCGTTCATGTTCATCAGACTGATGTCATTGCCGTCAGCGTCCTTGGCGACGTTGCCATCGGCATCGAGCAGGTTGACGAAGCGCCCCTTGAGCCAGTCGAGATCCTCGCCCCAGACCCGGGCCCAATGCGCCCATGCTCCGGGCGCAAGACCGTAGTAGCCGGGAAGGTCGTGGGACAGGACGCCAAGGTCAGTCGCGCCCTGCACGTTGTCGTGGCCGCGGAAGATGTTGGTGCCGCCGCCGGCTGTGCCCATATTGCCGAGCGCGAGCTGCAGCACGCAATAGGCCCGCGTGTTGTTGTTGCCGTTAGTGTGCTGGGTGCCGCCCATGCACCAGATCACGGTGCCGGGTCGGTTGTTTGCCAGAGTGTAGGCCACCCGGCGCAACTGCGATCCGGGCACGCCCGTCACACGCTCCGTTTCTTCTGGTGTCCATTTCTTCACCTCGTCCCGGATCTGGTCCATGCCCCAGACACGGGTCCGGATGAATTCCTTGTCCTCCCAGCCGTTCTCGAAGATGTGCCAGAGGATACCCCAGACAAGCGCGACGTCCGTGCCGGGACGGAAGCGTACATATTCGTCCGAATGCGCCGCTGTGCGGGTGAAGCGCGGATCGCAGACGATCAGCGGGGCGTTGTTTTCCTCCTTCGCCTTGAGAAGGTGCATCAGCGAGACAGGATGCGCCTCGGCCGGGTTGCCGCCGATCAGGAAGATCGCCTTGGAGTTATGGATGTCGTTGTAGGAATTGGTCATGGCGCCGTAGCCCCATGTATTGGCGACCCCTGCAACCGTCGTCGAATGGCAGATACGTGCCTGATGGTCGACGTTGTTGGAGCCCCAATAGGCCGCGAACTTGCGGAAGAGATAGGCCTGTTCGTTGGAATGCTTCGCGCTGCCGAGCCAGTAGACCGAATCCGGCCCGCTCTCCTCGCGGATCTTCATCATGCCGTCGCCGATCTCGTTGATCGCGTCTTCCCACGACATCCGCTTCCATTCGCCGCCGACCTTCTTCATCGGGTATTTCAGGCGACGCTCGCCATGGGCGTGTTCGCGCACCGATGCGCCCTTGGCGCAATGGGCGCCCAGGTTGAAGGGGCTGTCCCAGCCGGGTTCCTGTCCGACCCAGACGCCGTTATCGACCTCGGCCACGACCGTGCAGCCGACCGAACAATGCGTGCAGATTGACTTGACCGTCTGGATCGCGCCCGCCGTAGCCTCCTGTGCCGTGGCCTGCCGCACCGTGCCGCCCGTGGCGCTGATCGCCGCGAGCCCGCCTATGGCCAGCCCCGAACCGCGCAGGAAGGACCGCCGGTCCACCCGTGCATCCGCCACACCTGCCAGAACCGGCGCCCGATGGCCCGTTCCCCGAATTCCGCTCGTCTTTTTCCTGAGCATTCCCGTCTCCCTTGCTGATCCGGCCTGTGCCGTTGGCTGGGTCGTTGTCTCAGCCCGTCAGAAGCGGGCGCTGTCGTAATAGGCCCGCGTATGGGCAGTATCCTGAATCCGGGTCTCGCCGGTTGGTTCCGCCGCCTCGGCCATCTCGGTTCCAGCCACCGTGGCAACCGCCGCCGCCGGGGCCGTCGTTGCCGCAAGCTTCAGGAAATCACGGCGGTTCGTGCCGTCCTTGATCTTGGCCATCCTGGGTCCTCCCTTCATGTCCTCACGCCCCGCTCATGCGGAACGCTTCGCGTTCGATATCGATGAATAGCCGCCCGACGGTGCCGACAGGCGTGTAGAAAACCGATCCTTTCGCGCCTTCGAGATCGGTGAAGAAATGTCCCGCCCAGGGCGCGATATGGCGGTTGAAGAATTCCTTTTGCCGGTCGAGCGCCACAGGCGCCCCGAAACGGCCGGTGATCACGCCCGCCATCATCTCCATGAGGCTCGCGATATTGTCCTCGGGCTCATAGACATTGGGTGCCCGGCTGATCCGCAGCGCAGTCATGTCCTTGCGCAACTGGGCCAGCGGTTTTTCGTTGAGGAACCCGGTCAGGTAGTAGCTGGCATAGGGCAAAAGCTCCCCCCGTCCGAGACCGATGAACAGGGCAGTGAATTCGCGCTCCGCCGAGGTGGGCGTAGCGGCACGGGCGAGTTTGGCCAGCGTGCCGATGGCGCGGCCAAGTTCCGTATCATCACCCTGCAGGGCCGCGGTCTTGTCCAGGAGCGCCCGGTCGGGCGGCGCAGCCAGAAGCGCGGAGAGGAAGCCGTAGAGGTTGGCCCTGAGTTGGTCCTCCTCGGCAATCTCGACCGTCACGGCAGCGGCTGAACTCATGGATGGACCTCCGGTTTTGGCTCATCGACAAATGAGAAGCGCATGTGATGGCGCGGCTGCGGGGCCGGTTGTGCTTCAGCAGCAACCACCTCTTCCGGCGCTTCGTCCATTGCCTCTTCAATCGGCGCTGGTGCGTCGCCCACTTCAGCGACCGGCGCTTCGTTTTCGCGACTTTCAGCCTCTGCCAGCGCCATCACATGGCGCATCATGCCCCGCCCCACCTGATAGGCGCTTGCCATTCCTGGCAGGACGGTTGCCCGATCGGTGAAATCCTCGCCGTGATCAACAAGTCCATCGAGATTGGCCAACACCGGGTTCGATCGCCAAAGGCGGCGCAGGGCCCGCCGGCGAAGGCGTTCGGGTACGGCGGACTGCAGGAAGGCGGAAAAATCGTCCCCCTGCCCCATCGAATCGGGATCGGGCAGGCCCAGTTCGGCGAGGATCTCCTCATCACTGCGCTCGGCTACCTCGGCATCGCGCGCATCGGCCTCTTCGGCCCTGAGAGCGGCCTGCTCCGCCTCGGCTTCGGCCCTGACGGCCGCGCGGCGGCGGGACCAGAAATCGCTTTGCCGGGCAGGACCAGTCATGCCGTCCCCCTCGGATAGCCGTGCGGCGCCCTGAAGACATCGGACATCTGCCGGATGCGGGAGTCACCCTTGCCGTCCTCGACCAGATCGACCCGCTTCTTGTCACGTTTTCGTTTCACGAAGGGCTCTTCCACATGATGGCGGCGCACGAAATCCGCGAGCCAGGCGACCATGCCTTCGGGCATCGCGACCCGTTCCACCAGCCCGTCGCCGCTGTCGAGATAGTCCTGCCCCTCATAGGGCGAGGCGGTGACGATCGCGGGTTTCCAGGGCATGCGTGCGTCAGGCGCGTCGTCTTCGCGCAGGACGACGACAACGCCCGGTGGGTCAGAAGCGAGGGCGACGTGGTAGGCCTCTGTATCCGACGACCAGAGGTCCAGCGTGAGTGTGGCGGCGTGATAGTCGACGACGTCGCCCTCGCGGCGCAGTTCGCGCCAGTTGGCAGGTCCGGCACCGGGCACAACGGCCACGACCTTCCACGCCCATTTCGCCCATTTCGTCACTCCGGGCGACCTCCGGACGACGATCCCGACGGGTATGGACGCGCGTGCCAGCGTCATTGTTGCGATCAATCCTCCCCTGTGGCCGTGACATGAAGTCTGTCCGGCCTGACTGTAAGCCTGCGTCCGGCTGCACGTTTCTCCAAGCAGAATCGGCAAGGATCGCGTCAATATGTGCGGCAGCCGGGATGCAGGGACATTTTGTCCATACCCCTCCGCCAACGCGTGACATCCGCTGGACGAATTGTCCGAAGCGGGATTTCCGTGTGTTTTTGTCAGATAAATCAACTCCAATTGACCGGCGAATCGACCCGTCAGGGCCGAATTTCGCTTTGCGCCTGGCAGGGGTTCGTGCCTAGCATCAGGTCGCGGGCGGGGCCGCCGGAAAAGAGCCCGAGACCGCGAATGGGGAGTGGAATGCCGAAACACCTGATCCTGTGCGATTGTCTGGGAACTCAGGCGATCGATGCCGACGCGCTTGGTCGGGCCACCGGCCTGACTTGTTCGCGCGTCCACACGGCGCTCTGCACCCTCGAAATTGCCGCCGCTGCGAAGGCCATCGAGGCGGGTGATGCCGTGATTGCCTGCGGGCAGGAAGCCGCGCGCTTTGCCGACCTGGCCGCCGATCTGGGCCAGCCTGCGCCACACTGTACTGACATCCGCGACCGCGCAGGCTGGAGCGAGGACCGCAACACCGCGCCGAAGATGGCCGCCCTACTGACCGAGGCGTTGCTGCCCGCGCCGCCCGTGAAGAGTGTCGATGTCACGTCGGACGGCACCTGCCTGATCATCGGACGCGGTTCTGTCGCGCTGCCCGCCGCGGAGCAATTGGCCGAGGCGCTGGCCGTCACCGTGCTTCTG
>JAUIDM010000369.1 GCA_030428915.1 Alphaproteobacteria bacterium
GGTGGTGTTGGGGCCGGAGCCGTGGATCGTGAGCCCGTGATGCAGGCTGATCTGGCCGGGCATGAGTTCGATGGGTACCCGGTCCTCGGGCGCGACATCCACCTTCACCTCCTGGCCGCGGGACAGAAGGTTGTCCTCGGCAAAGGTGTCCTCATGCGGCAGGATCGGGTTGAGGTGGCTTCCCTGCACGAACTCCATGCAGCCCGAGGCGCGGGTGGCGGGCGAAAGCGCGAGCCACATTGTCACCATTCCGTCGATGGCGCCGAGGCCCCAATAGGTCAGGTCCTGATGCATGGAGACCTTATGCTTCGTGCGCGGCTCCTTGACGAAGAACTCGACCCCGTAGATCAGCAGGTCGGGGCCGAGAATGCCCTCGACGATGTCGAGGATCGCGGGGTCGGTGCCGATACGGTGGGCGAGCGGCAGCACGCAGTTGGCGTTGACCCGCTTGTAGGTGTTGAGGGGAAGCGGCAGTCCGGCATCGAGCCAGTCATGTTCTATCGCTTCCAACTCCGACCGCCAGGCGCGCGCCTTTTCCGGGCTGATCGCCTGAATCGGGAAAAGGTAGCCGTCCTCCCAGTACCGCGCCTTCTCGACCTCCGAGAGGCGTCCGTCGATCAAGGGCACACTCATTGCCTGTCTCCTGTCCTTCGCGTTGGGCCACGCTAATGCAGGCAGGTCCCATTTCAGCACGCTATCTCTTGCCGGTCAGGATAAGCTGAGCTTAATCTCGGTATATGAACCGTACCCGCATCCCCTCGCTCAACTGGCTGCGCGTCTTCGAGGCGGCGGCGCGGACGGAAAGTTTTGCCCGCGCGGCGGCGGAACTGAACATGTCCGCCCCCGCCGTCAGCCAGCAGATCCGGGCACTGGAGGATCACCTCGGCACGCCCCTTTTCACACGCCATGCCCATGCGGTGCGGCTTACGGAAACGGGGCGGGCCTATCTGCCCTCGGTCCAGACCTCGCTCGTCACGCTCGAAAGCTCCACGGCGGGGCTGTTCGGGCGGGCGCGGGAAGAGCGGCTTTATGTCCGGTCGGTCCTGATCTTCGCGCAAGGCGTACTGGCGCCGCTTCACGCCGACTTTGTCGACCGGCACCCAGATATCGCGCTGAACCTGACGACGGGCAATGCCGCGGGCGATTTCCTGCAGGGCTTTGCCGATCTCCAGATCATTTTCGGCGCGCCCTCGGCCTATGGCGCGGCGCATGATCATCTCATGGACGAGGTGCTGTATCCCGTCGCCCGCCCCGATATCGCGGCGGCGATCACCCGACCGGCCGACCTTCTCTCCCATCCGCTGATCGAGGTTGCGACCCACCGGGCGGGCTGGCCGCATGTCTTCGAGAGCCTGAAGCTTCTGGGCGAGCGGGCGCGATTCCTGATGGTCGATTCTACCGTGATGGCGGCAGCGATGGCCGCCGAGGGCGCGGGCATCGCACTGGCACGCGCGCCGGCCAGCGACTGGGCGATGGGCCACGCGGGGCTGGTCCCGTGCCTGCCCGGCTTCCACGTCGCGGGGCTTGAGAGCTATCACCTTGTCTACGCTGATCGCTCCGCGCTGCGCCCGCCGGCACGTGTCTTCCGGTCATGGTTGCTGGACAAGATGGCGGCGCGGCGTGCTATGTGACATCCGCGATTCCCGAGGGACCAGAGATGAACGTGGACTATCCGACCCTGACCGCCGTGATCGAAAGCCTTGCCGAGGGCGAGACCGATGAGGTTGCGCTGATGGCCACCGTCGCCTGCGAGGTGCATCATTCGGATGCGCGGTTCGACTGGACCGGCTTCTACCGCGTCACCGCACCCGGAATGTTGAAGATCGGACCCTATCAGGGCGGTCATGGCTGCCTTGTGATCCCCTTCGACAGAGGCGTCTGCGGTGCGGCGGCGCGCACCGGCGAGGTCCAGATCGTCGATGATGTGGAGGCGTTCCCCGGCCATATCGCCTGTTCCTCCACCACCCGGTCCGAGATCGTATTGCCGGTTTGGGGCAGGGACGGGCGATTGATCGGGGTTTTCGATATCGACAGCGACCGGCCAGCGGCCTTCACGCAGAAGGATGCAGAAGGGCTTGCCTCGGTTCTCAGGTCGGTTTTCGGCAGGATCTGACGCGAAGTGGCTGGCCCTGTCACGGTGGCACGGGGCAGTCTCCGGCAATGGCCGGAGGCTGAAACATGACCGACTCAGATCATCACCACGGAAGCTGCCTCTGCGGCGGCGTTCAGTTCGAGACCACCGGCCCCCTGCGCGATGTCTGGGCCTGCCATTGCGGTCAGTGCCGAAAAACCAGTGGGCACCATTGGGCGGCGACATCGGTGCCGTTGGACCGTTTCAGCATCACCGCCGGCGAAACTCTCAGCTGGTATGACAGCTCGCCCGCCGCGCGGCGGGGTTTCTGTTCGCGTTGTGGCGCGAGCCTGTTCTGGGAGCCCAGGGACGAGGACCGCGTTGCCATCGCTGCGGGCGCCCTCGACCGGCCGACGGGGCTGAGACTGACTCGCGACATATTCATCGAAGATGCGGGGGACTATTGTTCCTGCGGGGCGCCGCCGCCCGCGGCCCCGGCGGAACGGCCCACGCGCCTCGATTGTTCCTGCCTCTGCGGCGCGGTCGCGTTCAGCCTGCCGGGGCCGGCAGGTGACATCATCACCTGTCATTGCAGCCAGTGCCGCAAGCTCTCGGGCCATTACTCGGCCTCGTTCGACGCGGATGAGACCACCCTGTCATGGCACCGAAGGGAGGGGCTTGCCGAATACCGGACGCCGGGGGGCGGCCAGCGCGGGTTCTGCGACCGATGCGGGTCAAGCCTCTGGTTTCGCTCGGCGGCGGGCGAGTTCTCGATCGAGGCCGGATCTGTCACCGGTCCAACCGGCGGGCGGCTTGCGGAACACATCTTCGTCGCCGACAAGGGCGACTATTACGAGGTCACTGACAGTCTGCCGCTGGCGGGCGGCCGGGACTCCGCACCCAGGTAAGCTGGTTTCATCCCTCGCTGCGCCAACGGATCAAAGGCGTCTGCTTGGCACCCAGGCATAGCCGTTCTCGCAAAGGATGTAACATTCCCTCAGACCGTGCGGCTTGTCGGTCGGTTCCTGCAGAATCGTCGCATCGGGAAAGGCTGCTGACCGTTCCGCTGCCGCGTCCGGGTCGGTCTCGTAGAGCCGGATTTCCAGCCCCGCGCCGCGTGCGCCTGCCTCGGGCAAAAGCCCGAGCAGGGGGTTGGCGCCATAGGTCCCGTCGGAATGAAGCTGAAAGACATCGCCGTGATAGGTCATGATCGCGAAATCGGCAGAGAGGCGATGAGCCTTCATACCGAACACCCGTTCCAGAAACGCCGCGAGCCGCTTCACGTCGCGCACGACAAGGTTCAGCCCGATCCCCTTCAGCGAGCGGCCGAAATCCTCCGCCTTGACCGTCTCGAAATCCATGCCCTCCTCCCTGCCATGACCGGTTGACGCTCGCATCCGGCCCCGGCCCCGTCAATCTCGGCTTGACCCGTCCGCCGCTTTCGGCCAGCGCTGGATGCAAAAGGACGCAAGGCGCGGATGGAGCGCAAGAGGAGAAAACCAATGGCCGATATCACCCTTCTCGACGGCGGCATGGGGCAGGAACTGGTGGCACGGTCGGGCGATGCGCCGACGCCGCTCTGGTCCACGCAGGTGATGATCGATCATCCCGGCCTCGTGCGTGCTGTGCACGAGGATTATTTCCGGGCGGGCGCGACGGTGGCGACTACCAACACCTATGCGATCCATCACGACCGGCTGGCCAAGGGTGGGATCGACGACCGTTTCGCGAGCCTGCACATGCAGGCCCTGGCCGAGGCGGCGGCGGCGCGGGCCGCGCATGGCTCGGGTCGGATCGCCGGATCGCTCGGCCCCCTGGTCGCCTCCTACCGGCCCGAGACCCATCCGCCGCATGACGAGGCGGTGGCAAAATATGCCGAG
>JAUIDM010000018.1 GCA_030428915.1 Alphaproteobacteria bacterium
GACATCGGGTGGCACGACCGGCGGGACAACCGGCGGCACGACTACCGGTGGCACTACGACAGGCGGTCCGTCGACCACCGGCGGGACCGCGACCTCTCCCACGGGTCCGACCTGGCCGTCGGTCGGCGCCTTGCTGGCATCGGGTCAGGTTCAGGGCGGCGACACCATCTACCTCATGGATGGCTATCACGGCCCGATTACCGTCAGGGGCATGCAGTTTTCCGCGCCCATCGTCATCGCGCCGCTTTCGGGACATGTCGCTCATGTCGACTCGATCACCATCCGCGGTTCCAAGAATGTCGTGGTCCAGGGGCTCAAAGTGTGGGCGACCTCGGCCAATGCGGGAACCGGCGCGTTGGTCCGCAGCTACGGCGACACCTCTGATCTGGCCTTCACCGACCTCGATATCCGCGGTGTGGCATCCTCGGCCAACTACATGCAGTGGACGCAGACCGATTGGCAGAACTACAAGCGCGATGCCTTCCTGATCGACGGCGACAGCGTGACGGTTGCGCGCAACCGTGTGACCGGCATCTTCCACGGCATCAAGAGCATGGGCTCGAACGTGCTGATCGAAGAGAACATCGTCGACGGCTTCGCGGGTGACGGGATGCGCGCCAATGGCGACAACTCGGTTGTCCGCAAGAACAAGGTGCAGAACTGCTTCTCGGTCAGTGCCAACCACATGGATGGCTTCCAGTCCTTCTCTGTCGGGCCCAATGGCCCCGGCTCGGGAACGGTCAGAAACCTGACGATCGAGGGCAACAAGATCTTCGAATGGACCTCTACGGTGTCCAATCCGCTGCGCTGCAAGCTTCAGGGCATCTCGATGTTCGACGGGATCTACGATGGCGTGATCATCCGCAACAATATCATCTCGTCGCGGGCCTATCACGGCATCACGATCAACGGCGCGATGAACACACTTGTCGCCAACAACACCGTTGTCCATGCGGATGGCGTTGCCGGGAACTGGCCCTGGATCCGTCAATCGCGGCACAAGAGCGGAACACCTTCTCAGAACGTGATCTTTGCCAACAACCTCGTGAACGGCGACAAGGTGACACCAGACCCGTCCAGAAACGTGCTGTCGGTGAACAATATCATCGTCACCAACTCCGGAACCGAGTTCACATCGGTCGCCCAGCAGGATTTCACACTGAAATCCACGGCGAAGGGCGTGAATGCGGGGCAGGCCAAATACGCGCCGCCGACCGATATCATCGAAACGCCGCGTCCGTTGGGCAAGGCACCCGATGCGGGAGCGTACGAGAACTACTGAGGCGACATACAGCTGAGAGACACAGCCCCCGCCGAATTGCTTCGGCGGGGGCTTTCAGATTCTGCCCCCCGCCGCCTGCTTGACCATCCAGCATGCCCGCAGCAACCTGAGCCGCAGGAGCGTTGCAGCACCGCGAAGCCGCTCACCCGTACTGCCCAGTTTCGGGCTGAAAATCACCTTTGGCAGATGCGCGAGAACACTGATGGGCATCAGAGCAGCCCGGATGAACCAGCGCAAACGTCCCGAAGGACCGGGATGGGTGTCGCGGTGCAGGGCGTGCATCTCGCGGGTCAGCCGTCGCCATTTTTTCTCCAGCGCGGGCCAGTCGGACCGGGTCGGATGCGCAACGCGTAGTTCTTCGGCCAGACCGATCGTGAACCCCCTGTCCCGCGCGCGGCGGCACCATTCCTCATCCTCGGACACGCCGTTTATGAACGGGCCGACCCTTTCGAACACGTCGCGTGAGGTGACCAGATTAGCAGTCACCGAAAATCCTTTTTTTTCGATGTAGTTCCGGTAGTTGAACGCAAAGACGGTCTCGAACGCCTGCGCACCGGTCCGCGGCGCGGGCGTTTCATCGAACACGTCGATCGCGCCGCCGACGATATCCGCACGCCCCACCACCGCGGCAATGGCGCCAAGCCAGCCCGGCGCCGGAATGCAATCGGCATCGAGAAACGCCAGCGTCTGTGCCTGCGTCTCTTTTACCCCGCGGTTGCGTGCGAGTGCTGCCCCCTTCCCGGACTCCGACACGAAGCGAACAGCGGGGAAGTCGCGCTTCAGCCCATCAAGCGGTTCGGAGGAGCCATTGTCGACCACGACGATATCCGCCCCTTCTGTGCCATCCTTGACCAAGGCGGACAAACAGCGGCGAAGCCTGACGGTGTCGTTGTAGTGCGGAATGATGACAGCGTGGTTCACGTGACCTGATCGTTGATTCGTCGCGCCTACGATTGGCGAGCCTCTTTTTGAAGTCCAGCGCGGTCTGATCCACCGCCGGTTTTGAGCCGGCCTGACAAGGTACATGACCACGACGGCCTGACTTGGGAAACGATCATGATTGGTTTGTTCAGATCGTTTCCTGACCGCAGCCAACAATCGTTTCCGATTGGGAAGCAAAATACTTAAATCATGACAATGCTGTCGAATATGGAAACCCACACAACCTTTGATTGTTATATGGTCTGTTCACTGAAAAAAAGGAAATTCCGTGATGAATTGCTGTTCAAAAAAGGACGACCTGTGGTAGATTTTGAAAAGGTGACGGGAAGGCATATTGCCGAGAGGGGTAGGACGATGACGTTTGGGAAGTGGTGTGCGGGTGCTCTCGCAAGCTTGGCGCTGTTCGCCGGGGCTTCGACGGCCGATGCCTATGTAATCGATTTTACGGATGCGGGCACGGGCTCGACGGGAACGCTCTTCGGCGGTTCGGTGTCGTGGACCATGACGGCCAGTGGCGTCCTGAACAATTCTCAAAGCTTCGACGGCTCGTCCGCTCCGTCCGGTACCGGTCTGTCGTTCCAGACCGATGGTTACGGCGTCGGCGCGCACGATGACGAGATTACGAACTACGCCAACAACAAGATGGAATGGATCAAGGTAACGTTCAGCGCCCCGGTGCTGGTCAACGCGATCATGTTCCTCGATCTCTTCCAGACGCCGGACGGAAGCTCGCAGGAAGTCGGACAGGCCGCATTCAATGGCGGTTCGCCGATCATCTCTCTCTATGCATCTGATATCGCAGGCACTGGCGCACCGGGCTTCGTGGGTGCTTCGTTCGCGGCAATCTCGGTAACCGAAATCTTCTTCACCGTGCTCAGCAGCAATGACCAGTACGGCTTTGCCGACGGTGCCCTTGCGGGCATCGGTATCGCCCCTGTTCCGGTGCCGGCTGCCGGTCTGATGCTGCTCGGCGGGCTTGGCGGACTGGCTGCACTGCGCCGCAGACGCAAAAAGGCAGCCTGAGCCGGGCAATCCCTTCCCTAAACAAAAGGCCGGGCTAGCGCCCGGCCTTTTTCATTTCCGGCGATCACTGATCGCTGTCAGCCGTAGCTGGTATAGTCGTAACCCATCGATGCGTCGGCATAGCGGCACTTGTTCAGCACGACGCCGAGCACATTGGTCAACTGAGCCAGCTCTTTTTCACAGATATCGATATTGGGCATGGTCGTGCTTTCGGCCGCTGCGATCAGCAGCGCACAGTCCACATTGCCGAGGAACCCGACATTGTCATCGCTGGCCAGCATCGGCGACATGTCGAACAGCATGACATCCGGCTGCCACTTGCGTTCGATCTCATCCAGGATCTCGCCCGTCCGGCTTGCCTGAAGCAACTCCGCGGGGTGGCGCGACGGGGTCGCGTTCATCGCAACGATCAGGTTGTCGCCAATCCGCATCGCCTGTTCCTCGAACGGGATCTGTTCATCCAGTACCTGATGGAACGAGTTCTTGACGTTATGGCCCAGAACCTTGTGCAGCGACGGACGCCTGAGATCGAGGTCGATCAGCATGACCTTCAGGTCTTTCTGACGCGCGAGGCTGATCGCGAGGTTAAGCGCAACGGTGGTCTTCCCACAGGCTGCCCCCGGCGAGGTGATCGCCAGGCGGCTCCACTCCTTTTCCTTCAGGATACGTATCGTCCGGGACCGCAGCATGTCATAGGGCACCGCGTCCCTGCCGCCCAGAAAGGCAGCAATCCGGTTGCGTTCCATCCGGGCTGGCTGTGGCGACATCTCAGGCAGCGCGCTGGTCCATCCGACCGTTGGCAGGCTACGCGTCACAGCCCGCCTGGGGGCGATTTCGGGCGCATCGCCGGCAGCTCTGCGCATCTCGCGCGCCTTGGCCAGTGCGGCTTCCAGTTTTTCCATCGTAAACCTACCCTTGAGCCAACGGCTGAATCACAGGTGAATGCCGAGTTGCGCGGCAACCTTGCCGATGATGATGTCCAGCGGCTGATAATAGACATGTACCGCATAGATCATCGCGGGAATCCCCAGAACGGCCACTGCCAGCATCGCGAGAAATCCCATCCTGCGCATCATGATCTCGCGCGGAGTGCGCATGTAGGGGATCGTCGCGATCGGTGTGATGCCAAAGCCTTTCACCAGATCGGTCGGTCGCCGGACAGCGCGGTTCAAAAGCTCCATCAGGACGATCACCGCAATGCCCAGGAACGCACCGGCGGCGGTCCCCGCACCTGCCAGGAATATGCGGTTCGGCCGTGAGGGCCGCGACGGTTCGGCCGCGGGTTCTACAAGCGAGATACGTTCACCCTTGGAGCGGACCTCGATCTCTTCTCCCGCCGCCGCTTTGGCGAGCTTGTCGACCGCTATGTTGTATTGCTGCTGGATGTTGTTGTAGTCGCGCTGGAGGGAGTCGAGGGCGATCTGGTTGGCCGGTGTCCGGTCAATAGAATCCTTGACCTTTTCGAGGTCTGACAGAATTTTCGTACGCTCTTCCTCCAGCAGCGCGATGCGGGTATCGAGGTCCGCCAACTGCACGTCCAGCATGCTTGTCGCCGGATTGGTTCCGGTGGTGGCGGGAAGCTGCGCCCGGACGATTTCCTCCAGCGTCGCGATCTGCGCCTGAAGTTGCTTCACCTTCGGGTGCTGCGGGGCAAAGGTTGCGAGCATTGTCGTCAACTGCTGCCGCGTCTGGTCGAGTTGCCGTGCCTCGGGCGTCTGGTTGGCCGTCGCGCCGCTGATTTGCCCCGTGGATTCAAAGATCGCGATCATCCGCGCCTTCTGGTCCTTCAGCGTGGCGATATCGCGTTCCACCACGCCGAGCCGGTTCTGCATCAATTGCTGCTGGTTCAGACGGTAGTTCAGCGTGTTGGGCAGCGCATCCGAATTGGCGTTCTGGAAGTCGAGAATCTTCGACTTCATCACGTCGAGTTCGCCGGACAGCTTTTGCTTTTGCTGTTCGAAGAACTGCACCGTATCTTCCGCGTTGGTGGTGCGCACCTCCACATCCGCTTGCTGGATCAGCGTCACGTATTCATTCACGACCGCCGCCGCCGATGCGCCCGTCTCGGCTTCAAAACCGATCGTCATGATGGTGGCCTGACCGCGCCCGGCATTCTTGTTGATCGAGGTATTGGTGCGCATCGCCTGCACGATGTCGTCCGGCGACATCTTGTCCAGATCTTTGAAAACCTTGTGTTTCTGCGCGATGTCCAGAAGATTGGTACGCGTCATCAGCTTCTTTTCGATGGTCTGAAGCTTTTCCAGCGCCTGTGCCTGAACCGTCGGAGCAGAAAGTGGACCGGGGATGGAAGAGGATTCCACCAGCATGGTTGCGCTGGCCGAATAGACCGCCGGCAGCAGGAAGGCTGCGGCCAGGGATGCCGCTGTCACCAGCGCGAAGATAATGATGAAATAGTGCAGCCGTCTGAGGAAGACCGCAAAATAGAATGACAGATCCAGATTCATTTCAGTTTCTCTTCCTCCGCCGCGATCTGCGCCGCAAAGAACACGCCATCATCCAGCACCGACTGCACCACGCCTTCGTCAACATGGTGGTTATCCATGCTCCAGCCGTACAGCAATGCCATGTCGCACAGCTGATTGACCAGACGCGGAACACCATGCGTCACCCGATGAACCATCCGGGCAGCAGGCTCGGTGATCTCCTGCCCGGTACCACCTGCCGCCTTGAGCCTGTGGGCGATCAATTCAATCACCGCTTCTTCATCCAACGGCATCAGGTGGAAACTCGCCGCGATACGCTGGGCAAGCTGGCGTAGCGACGGCTTCAGCACCATGTCGCGCAATTCCGGCTGGCCCACCAGCACAAGCTGGATCACTTCGTCCTTTCCTGAATTGATATTTGTCAGCATACGCAGCTCTTCAAGGCTTTCTGCCGAAAGGTTTTGCGCCTCATCAAAGATCAGGACGACCCGGCGCCCGGCGGCGTATTCGTCAATCAGGTAGTCCTGAAGTTTCTGAAACAGCGGCACGTAGCCTGCATTGGCATCGAAAGGTACGGAGAGCGAGTTCAGCACCCATTGGATCAGCTCGCCACGACCACCCTGCGCGTTGGATATCAGACCGACCGTCACCCGCGACCCGAACTGGCGCAGAAGCTCCCGAAGAAGCGTGGTCTTCCCGCAGCCGACCCCACCGGTGACCAGCGTGATCGGCGCGCGGCTTAGGATCCCGAACTCCAGCACGGAATAGGCGCGCCGGTGCTGGGCCGACCAGAACAGGAAATCGGGATCAGGGACGAGCGTAAAGGGGCGCTCACGGAAACCGTAGAACTCCATGTAGAAGCCGACGCTGTCGCCGCCGTTCACTTCGGGTTCCACGACCTTGTTCATCCGTAATCCGTTCCACTCAATGCCGGTGACGCATGGCCGCCGTCCGGCTTAGACTTGCTACCCCGTCTATGCGGGAAACTCACGCTACAAAACAGCAATACAAGTTCGGCGACTTGATGGCTTTTTTCATATCTTCGCGCAACTGAATACACCCTCGTCGATTCCATGTCTCGCATCGGCGGCCGTATCACGCGCACGAAGCACAATTGTCTTGCTGAAACCTATTGTAACCGAGCGGGAAACAGAAAGGCAGGTCCGATAATCCCCCAGACCGGAACAGGGAAGCGGATTCGGTGGCAAGCCCGGACGAAAGGTCGATTTCCGACGTGCTTTACCATTTGTTGATTTTGAAGATCCCGCAAAGATGCTATGAACGTTTCAGGTGCCCGGACGGCGGCGTCCGGGATTCGTGGTGGTAAGGGATCGGACGGCTTTTCAACGTCCGAGCGGTTTTGCTTGTTCGACATTAGGCACATGCATGACGCTTCGGGTTAACGATATTACCGATGATCTCGGCGTGAATCATACTCCGGTAGATCTTTCGTCGCTTCCTAGGCGATCCGGTCTTTACCGGAATTTTTTCAAACGCCTGTTCGACATTCTGGCGGTTCTGCTGTCGGGTGTTGTCGTCCTGCCGGTCATTGTATTTCTCGCGCTTCTGGTGGCGCTGGACGGATCGTCGCCGTTTTACTGGAACGACCGCGTCGGACGCGGCGGGCGTACCTTCCGCATGCTGAAGCTGCGCACGATGGTCCCGAATGCCGACAAGATGCTGGAGCAATACCTGTCACGCAATGCGGAGGCGCGCCTCGAATGGAACGCCACGCAGAAACTGAAGTCCGATCCGCGGATCACCGCCATCGGCCGCCTTCTGCGAAAGACCTCTCTCGACGAACTGCCGCAGCTCTGGAATGTCCTGATCGGCGACATGTCCCTCGTCGGCCCCCGGCCGATGATGCCAAACCAGCGGTCTCTTTACACCGGAACAGCCTACTACGCGTTGCGTCCTGGTATCACCGGGCCGTGGCAGGTTTCGGTGCGCAACGAAAGCGAGTTCACCCAGCGCGTGGATTTCGACACGGCCTATCATCAGTCGCTTTCACTCATGACCGATTTGAAGCTGCTGATCGCAACGGTTCGCGTCGTACTGCGTGGAACCGGCTACTGATTTGACCCTATTTGCTGAATGGCGGGCCGCAGTGCGATGCAAGCCAGAAACATGGATCGCCTGTCGAGGACACTGAATGAACCTGCGCAAAACCCTCATGCCACTGATCCTGACTGCGAGCCTCGCGGTTCTTGCGGCATGCGACTCCTCGGAAGAGCGTGCCGAGAAACACTATCAGTCCGGGCTCAGCTACCTGGAAGCGGGAGATGTCGACCGGGCGCTTGTCGAATTTCGCAACGTGTTCAAACTGAACGGCGCGCACAAGGATGCCCGCCGCACCTATGCCGAAGTTGAGCGTGGGCGCGGCAATTTGCGCGAAGCCTTTTCCCAGTACCTGCGGCTCGCCGAACAATATCCCGACGACCTTGATGCCGCCCGCGCCCTTGCCCAGATCGCCGCCGATGGCAGCGATTGGGAAACGGCGGGGCGCTTTGCGGCCAAGGCGCTTGAACTTTCACCCGGGGACACCGGTCTTACCTCGATCAGAATCGCGGCAGACTATGGCCGGGCCATTGACGGCAATGATGTGTCGGCACTGCTGAAGGCAGCTGACGAGGCGCGAGAACTGCGCAGGACACAGCCGGACAACATTTTGCTGCGCCGGGTCGTCATCGACGATCATATCAGGGCGCAGGACTATGACGACGCCCTGCGCGCGCTGGATGACGCGCTCGCCTTGCTGCCGGACGACCGGTCGCTGCGCGCCCAGCGCCTGACCGTTCTGGCAGCCCTTGGTGATAACGCCGCCGTGGAGGCCAGCCTCATAGATATGGTCGGCCGTTTCCCGGACGCGCCCGAAATGGAGACAACGCTTGTCCGCTGGTATGTCGCGCGTAATGAATTCGACAAGGCCGAGGCGTTTCTGAGAAAGCAGGTTGCAACGGATACGCCCGATCAGGCCAAGGTTTTCAACCTCGTGAGGTTTCTTGCCGAGCAGCGGGGGTCCGACGCCGCCGTCGCCGAGCTGGAGCGAGTTATCTCATCGGGTCAGGATGCACCCGCCTATCGTTCGGCAAGGTCAGCGTTCATCTTCGATCTAGGGCGCCGGGACGAGGCCATCGAATCCATGCGGGACATGCTGAAGGACGCGCCCGCATCGGAAGAGACCCGCCATAGCAAAATCGGCCTTGCACAGATGTTGAACGTTGTCGGCAGGAGTGACGAAGCCGACGCGCTGCTGGAAGAGGTTCTGGCAGAAGATCCCGGCGATACCGAGGCGCTGAAACTCAAGGCCGGGCGCCTCATTCTTGGCGATTCCGTGGGCGAGGCCATCGCCATTCTGCGTCGCGCGCTCGATCAAAGCCCCCGCGACGCGCAGATTCTGACACTCATGGCACAGGCCTATGAACGAGACGGCAATCGCGACCTGATGCGCGAAAGCCTGTCGCGTGCGGTCGCAGCCGCCAACCGGGCGCCGGATGAGTCGCTTCGCTACGCACAGTTCCTTGCCAATGAAGAAAAGTTCCTGCCTGCCGAGGGTGTCCTGATCGACGCGCTCCGGATCGCGCCCGGCAATGTTCGCCTTCTGACCGCCTTGGGAGAGATTTACGTTCGCGTGCAGGACTGGCCCCGCGCGACCTCTGTCGCGTCCGCGCTTGAGGCGCTGAATGATGCCTCTGCCCAATCGGTCGCCCGGCAGCTCCGAGCCGCCGTTCTCGCCGGTCGCGATGACACCGACCAGGCAGTCAAATACCTTCAGGGCCTTGTGGATCAGGGCGATGCCGGTCTGGCGGCCAAGGTCGCCATTCTTCAGACCCACCTTGACACCGGCGACACAGAGAAGGCGCGCGCCTATTCCACGAGCCTGCTGGCGACCGATCCCGACAACCGCGACCTGCGCTTTATCGATGCATCGGTGCGCAATCTTACGGGCGACCCTGCCGGGGCAGAGGCGATCCTGCGCGATCTGGTGGAGGACGACCCGCAACTGCTGCCCGGGTGGATGGCATTGATCCGCGTCGTTGCATCTGATGGGACGCGCCTTCAGGAGGCTAGCCATCTTGTCGATACGGCGCTGGAATCATTGCCGGATTCGGGCGACCTGCGATGGGCTAAGGCCGGTCTTCTGGAACGGAATGGCGACTTCGAAGGCGCGATCGCGATCTATGAAGACATGTATCGGGCCAACAGCGCAAACCCGGTCATCGCCAACAACCTTGCCAGCCTTCTGTCCAACCACCGCAGCGATCCTGACAGCATCGCGCGGGCCGAGGTGATTGCCCGACGGCTGCGCGACAGCACGATCGCGCCCTATCAGGACACTTACGGCTGGATCGCGCATCTGCGCGGCAATCATGTCGAAGCCATCAGCAACCTCGAACAGGCCGCTTCCGTTCTTACCGACGATCCGATCGTCCACTATCATCTGGCAATGGCCTATCTGGCCAAGGACCGCAGATCAGAGGCGCTGACGCGCTTTCACAAGGTCGTCGAACTTTTGAAACCCGAAGATGACAGGGCCTTTGCGATCAAGGCCCGCGAGGAGGTCGCACGGTTGGAATCCGAAGGCGTCACAGTCGGCAACTGACGGGCGAGACTGTTGCCATCGGGGCACTGCATGCCGCCCCGGACCATCGATTCACCTGAGCTTTCCAAGTTAACAGTTTGATTTCGTGCCAATCCGCCGTACGCTGGTGGGGAATCGGGAATTCTTGGGTGTCACCATGTTCAGAACTTTGCTGGGCCTATTGCTGGCCGTTCTAATTGCTCCTGCCGCACTGGCCCAAAGCGGGTATCGGATCCAGACAGGCGACGTGCTGCAGATGGAGGTTCTGGAGGATCCCAGCCTCAACAGAAGCCTGCTCGTCCTGCCGGACGGCAATGTCAGTCTTCCGCTGGTCGGCACCGTCCGGGCTTCGGGCAAGAGCATCGACAGCCTGCGCAGCACCATCTCATCGGCTCTCGCGCCGAACTTTGCCTCTGCGCCAACCGTGTTTCTGACCGTTGGCCAGCTTAACCCGGTCACCCAGGCGGTGAACAACGCCGCGGCACAGGCCGCCGCCGCGAATGTACGGCCCTATGGTACGGTCGGCGTCTATGCGGTGGGTGAGGTGAACACGCCCGGCCGCCTCGATGTGGAGACCGGCACGACATTGCTTCAGTTCCTTGCCGAAACCGGCGGTCTGACGAGATTCGCCGCGACCAAGCGCATCCAACTGCGTCGGGCCGACAAAAAGACCGGCACCGAGACGGTCTACAAGTTCAACTACAAAGCGGTTCAGAATGGTGCTACTGCACCGGTGATCGTCCTGCGGGAAGGCGATGTGATTGTCGTACCCGAGCGGCGGCTTTTCGAATGACGTAGAAAAAAGACAAGGCGGACAAGGTGGGGACGAGCAGCAAGAAGATCGCGGCAATCGCGGCGCTATCCACAATCTGGCCGACCGGTGTGCTCCCTCAGCAAGGGGGCACTGCCAGTCCTGGTGGCCTGCAGATGGACTTCGGGATCAATTCGAAGGTCACGGTCGACGACAATTTCGAGCTGAATCCAAGCTCCAGTGGCACGACGACGATCTTCGACAACAGGCTCAGTTTCGGTCTGACCAGCATCACCGCGTCGCAGGAACTGCGGCTTACCGGGTCAGGCGTGCTGCGCTATGCCGAGATACCCGGCCGCACTGTATCGGGGTTCGAGGACCCGCGCTTCCAGTTCAACTACAAGATCGAAAATTCCAACAGCCGTCTGACGGCGGATGCGCGGTATCGCCGGGCCGACCGGGAATTTCTTGATCCGTTCCAAGTGGAACAGGAAGAGCAGATCCTTGACGGCACCGGTCTTTTCACCGGCGGTGGCACGCTGACAACGCGCAACGCCTCCGTCACCTACGAGACCGGCCTGAACGCTCCCTTGGGATTCCGCATCACCGGGTCGCATGCTGAAAAGCAGTACGAAGATCTTTCGATCCTCAACAGCCGCCTGTTTGACACCGAAACGGACAGTATCGACGCAACGGTTTCGGCCAAGTTGTCGCCGGTCACTGTCATGCGGTTCAATGCTGGACATAAAAAATACCGTGCGGACGACTCGGTTCAGACAGAGCGCGAGACGGTCGATTACTCTATCGGGATCACGCAGGATCTGGATCAGGTATGGGTACTCGATGCGCGACTCGGCCGGACTGAAGTGGACACCACCGATACCACCGGCAGCCGGACAACCAAGGGTACCAACGGTCTGTTGAAACTGACCCGGACACTGGCAAACGGATCGATCTTTGCCTCCTACGATTCCACCGTGAACCAGAATGGCACGCGGGAGGCGCTGCGCTTCGGCCGCGACCTGCAACTGCCGAGCGGCAATCTGTCCGCCTCGCTCGGTGTGACCCGGACACCGGCCGGCAACACCGGCAGCAATGCCGCGATCACTTATTCCCATGCGCTGGCATCGAGCAATTTCAACCTCTCACTCAAGCGGGACGTGTCCACGAACAACAACAGCGAAGAAATCGTCGATACCCGCCTTGCCGTGGGCTACGACTATCAGATCGATGCAATCTCCAGTCTGAACTTCTCGGTCAATTACGGCCGCTCGGCATCGGCCGACGATCTGTCCACGGTGCCAACGGTGGAGCGTACGACGCTGACCGCATCCTATTCCCGCGCGCTGACCCAGGACTGGGACCTGACGGGCGGTGTAACGCTCCGCCGCCGGTCCGATACTTCCGCGCCGGGCGATGCGGAATCGAATTCGGTCTTTGTGACGCTGGACCGGACCTTCAGTTTCAGACCCTGAGCCAATGCAGCCGAAACCGGCGGAGTGTCGTTCCAACCCCATACGGACGACCGCTGTGACGGCAATGTGAGCGGTCAGATATCGATGCCAGTCGTCTTTGCCATGATGTTGCAGTAGCGTGGCATTCGACCAGGGCTGCAACAGAACATTCATGACGCATTCGACAGGACCGGACAGTTCCCTGCCCCAGATGAACCTCGCCTTCAATCCGGTGGGGTTTGGTCTGTTCGCGGCGCTTCTGACTGCGTCGGCGCCGCTGTTCTGGATCGGATTCGTATCGCTGGCATCGGCCTGGTCGACCGCCGAATACAGCCATGGTCCGCTGATCCCGCTCGTGTCGCTCTATCTGTTCCTGCGCGAACTTCGCAAGATGCCGCCACCAGACCCGGTAGCGCGCACCCGCTGGCTCGGGATTGTCGTGATCCTTCTGGCCCTTGCCGTTGCCGCACTGGGCAACCTCATGCGGGTGCCCGACATCGTCACCTATGCGATGATCCTCTGGGTCGGCGGGGTGGTCCTGACCATTTTCGGCTGGGACCGGGGGCGGCGGCATCAATTGCCCGTCATCCACCTGGTGTTCATGCTGCCCCTGCCGCAGATCCTCTACTGGAAGCTGACGATCTTCCTGCAATGGGTCTCGTCCGCGCTTGGTGTCTGGTTTGTCAGCCTGATGGGTGTCGCGGTCTATCTGGAAGGCAACGTGATCGACCTCGGCGTTTACAAGCTGCAGGTGGCCGAGGCCTGTTCCGGCCTGCGCTACCTCTTCCCGATCCTTTCCTTTTCCTACCTCTTCGCGATCCTCTATCGCGGACCCTTGTGGCACAAGCTGGTACTTTTGGTCTCTGCCGCGCCCTTGACGGTGCTGATGAATTCAGTCCGCATCGGGGTGATCGGCGTTCTGGTCGACCGCCACGGGATCGAACAGGCCGAGGGGTTCCTGCACTTCTTCGAAGGATGGGTGATATTTCTCATCTGTGTGCTGATCCTCTTTGCGATGGCCATCGGGTTGCAACGGCTGACGCCGAATCCAAAGCCGCTGTCAGAGGCGATCGATCTTGATTTCGAAGGTTTCGGGGGGATCCTGACACGTGTCTTTGCCATCCGAGCAACGCCTGCCCTGGCGCTCGCCATGTTTTTGACCGGTGCTGCCTCGCTTGCCTGGAACACGCTGCCCTCCCCTCCGGCCGCCGCCGTCAACCGCGATCCGCTGCTGCTGTTTCCGCGCCAGATTGGCGACTGGCAAAGCTTCACCGTGGCGCTGGAACCGAATGTGGAAAAAGTCCTCGCCGCCGACGACTATCTCAACGCCTTCTATCAGCGCCCGGGCGACGAAATCGTCAGCTTTTTTGTCGCCTATTATGACAAGCAGACCGAGGGGCAGGGTATCCATTCGCCCGAAGTCTGCCTGCCGACCGGCGGTTGGGAGGTGTTTTCCTTCACCGAAACACCAGTGGACATGAGCGAGGTTGGTTATGGCCGCTTCACCGCCGTGCGGGCAGTGATCCAGAAGGGGCTTGAACAGCAGCTGGTCTATTACTGGTTTGAAGGGCGGGGCAAACGTCTGTCCAACGACATGCGCGCAAAGCTGTCAGTTCTGTCTGACAGCCTGACGCTGGGCCGGACCGACGGGGCACTGGTGCGGTATGTCACGCCCATCGGCGCGGATGAAACCGAAGCCATGGCAGAAGAACGGCTGATACGGTTCATGGCCGAAAGCCTGCCGGCCCTGCCACGTTTCGTGCCATTCTGACGCACATGTCGAACCGCAGCACCATTGCTCCTGTCACCTGGGTCATCCTTATCCTCTGCACAGTACCGGAACTGGTGCTGAGCGGGGCGGATGCCGGGTTCTGGGGCAGTCGCGGCTGGCGCGGGACCGTCTATGAATACGGAGCCTTCTGGACAGACCTGCTGCATGACTGGCCACCTCACTATCCCAGCCAGCCTTGGCTTATGTTCGCCACCTATGGGTTCCTGCATGGCGGGCTGATGCATCTGGTGATGAACATGACTGTGCTCGTCTCGCTGGGCCACTATCTGACGATGGCAATGGGACAGGCGCGATTCCTGCTGCTCTACACCCTTTCCTTGCTGGCAGGGGCGGCCTGTTTTGCTGTGCTTGGTGCGCCAGACGCGCCCATGGTCGGGGCATCGGGCGCTCTGTTTGGTCTGATCGGGGCTTATCTGACCCGCGAGGCTCTGCGACGCGTGCGTGTGGGAGCAGCATTGAAGCCGGTGCTCAACTCCGTATTCGCGCTGATCCTACTCAATATCGCGCTCTGGTATCTTCTTGCCGGACAACTGGCATGGGAAGCGCATTTGGGCGGCTTTGTCGCGGGGGTCGCCTATACGCTTCTGGCCCGCCCGCGCAGGAGCGTCGGGTAAAACCCAATCCTGGATGTCAGCGGCCCATCTTGGCGAAGGCGCGGTCATAGGCCGCCAGAAGATGCGGCACCGAATGCGCCCAGCTCAGGTTGGCCTCGATTCGCGCCCGGCCGATGCGGCCCATACGTTCGCGCGCCTCCGGATCATCCATCAGTAGGGCGATCTTCTCGGCGAAATCCTTCGGGTCATTCGATTTCGCATAAAGCGAGGCCTCGGCGGCAGAGGCCCGCCCCTCTTTCAGCTCAAACTGAACGATGGGTTTGCCGAGCGTCATGTATTCCATGATCTTGTTCATGGTCGACAGGTCGTTCATCGGCGTCACCCGGTCCGGGTTCACGCAGATATCGGCGGTGTTGAGCATATCGAGAAGCAGATCATCGGGCGCACGACCGGTGAATGTGAAATAGCTCTCCAGTCCCTTTGCCCGTACATCCGCCTGCACCTCGTCCAGCGCCGGACCCCCGCCGACGATGCCGAAATGCACGTCTGTACGTCCCATCGGACCGGTCAGGTGCTGCACAGCCTCCACCAGCAGGTCCAGTCCCTCCTGCTGGCCGATCACGCCGACATAGCCGATCAGGAACTTTGCGCCCTTCTTCAGCTCCGCCTTCGGCGGGCGCACTTCCAGCTTTTCGATCTTTGGACCAGAGCGGACGACGAACACATCCTCCGCCGCCATGCCGCCGCGGCGGCGGGCGATCTCGGCATAGCTTTCATTGGTAGCAATAGAAACGATAGCGGTCTTGAAAGTCAGCCATTCGAACAAGACCATCGCGCGCCACAGAATACCACGCTTGCCGAACTTCACCTCGTAAAGCTCGGGGCAGATGTCATGGTGATCGAAAAGGTACCGCACTCCGAACAGCCGCATCACCCAGGCGACGAGGAAGATCAGGTCGGGCGGGTTGCAGCCATGCATGATATCGACGCCGCGCTCGCGTTTCACCTTAAGCGCAAGGCGCAATTCGTTCCAAAGGGCCGATCCGTATTCGCGCAGGTATCCGACGGCCGAGTTACCCTCGGGCGGCAGCTTGTGGCGGTAGACATGGACACCGTCGAGGAATTCGTATTCCGCCTCGAATCCCTTGCCGGTGGGCGAGATGACAGAGACTGTATAGCCTGCGGCAGCCAGCGTCGTTGCCTCGGCCCAGACGCGGCGGTCAAAGGGTACGGGCAGGTTTTCGACAACGATGAGGACGCGGCGGCCCGCGCCCTTACCAGTTGATGCCACGATACCGCTCCCCCAGTTCAGCCCCAAGGCCCGGGATGCGGGCGAGGTCCAGCACCTTCTGGTCTGCACGCAGCTTTGCCCCGATGAACTTGAACTCGGGCGCAGGGTTGCCGACGATCACCAGATCCCCGTGGCCCAGAACGGTATCCAGGTCGTCCGACAGGATTTCGGCAATATGCGGGATCGCGCCTTCGATATAGGCGCGGTTGGCGCCTAGAAGCCGCGACAGATGCACATTGCGGTCATAGATCTTCAGGTTGAAACCCTTTCCGATCAGCCGTTCGACCAGTGTCACCAGCGGGCTTTCCCGCAGGTCGTCAGTACCCGCCTTGAAGCTGATCCCCATGAAGGAAACATTGCGAAGGCCATAATCTGCGACCATCTCGATCGCCCGCTCGACCTGTTCGGCATTGGTCGCCAGAACCGAATTCAGCAACGGAAGGTCGAGATCCAGATCGCGGCCCTTGAAGGTCAGCGCCCGCACATCCTTGGGCAGGCAGGAGCCGCCGAAGGCAAATCCCGGCTTCATGTAATAGGGCGAGATATTCAGCTTGGTGTCCTGACAGAAGATGTCCATCACGTCCCAACTATCAACGCCCACCGCCTGCGCGATGTTCCCGATCTCGTTCGCGAACGAAACCTTGACCGCATGCCAGGCATTGTCGGCGTATTTGACCATCTCGCCGATCTCGAGCTTCGTCGCGATCTTCGGCCCCGGCAGGTCGGCGTAAAGTGACAGCACCGCCTCGGCCACCGCCGGATCGTCCGATCCGACGACGGTCTTCGGCGGGTTATCGTAGTCGTAGACGGCGGTCGATTCCCGTAGGAATTCGGGATTGTTCGCGACCTTGAGGTGCTTTGCCCCCTCACCCGCCGCCCGCGTCAGCGCCGGAATGACCACGCCCCGCATCGTGCCGGGAAGGATGGTGGAGCGGATCACGACAAGATGGTCGCGGCTCTTGGCCCCCACCGCCGCGCCGATCTCTTCGCAGACCCGCTCCACCGCGCCGGTCTCCAGCGAGCCATTCTTGCGCGACGGTGTTCCGACGCAGACAAGGCTCAGATCGGCTAACTCAACAGCTTCGGCGGCCGATGTCGTGGCACGCAGAGCGCCCGTCTTCACCGCTTCGGCGACCATTTCCCCCACGTTCTTTTCGATGATCGGGGGCTGGCCGCCATTGACCAGGTCAACCTTGGTCTGTTGCGGATCGACGCCGATGACCTGATGCCCGTCGCGCGCCAGACAGGCGGCCGAGACGATGCCCACATAGCCAAGTCCAAAAACTGCAATCTTCACAAACGGCCTCGCGCTCGCTTCGGCTTCAATTCCTGTTCGCGGGCAGGATGCCCGGCTGATAATGCCGCGCGCCGTCCGGATGGCGCGCGACCACGGGCCTGTCTTAGCCGAGCGTTCCCTGCTTGGCAAAAGCAAAAGGGATTGGGGCGAAGGGCGCATCGGGACATGGACAATCCCGACTACTCGACCAGATCGTATTCAACCAGAAGCGTATTTTGGATGGGCAGGAAATTGTCGTCCGAGATCAGCGTGACGACGATCGTGCCGACGCCATCCCGCCAGAGGCTGATCCCTTCCATATTGTCCAGGGCACCGGGTGCGGTTTCCACAAGTGTTTCGCCGGGGCCGAACGCATCCCCCACAATCTCAAAACGCCGGATACGGGTGACAAAGCGGGCGGTCAGCGTCAGACGGCGTTCAAGCAGATAAAGCCAGCCGTCCGGCCCGACCGTGATATCGGAGGCTGCAAAGCCATCGGAAGCGGGCAGACTCGGCCCGTCCCGCCATTCGTGGTCCCGCCCGATCAGGGTCGTATAGAGGCCGTCGCGCGGTTCTTCCAGAACCACGAGGAGGCTTTCGTCCGGCAGAATGGCCAGGCCTTCGAACGCCTCGTTGCCCCAAAGAGGCTTGAACCGGTCCCATACGTGCTGCGGCGCGGGCATCATGTTCGGCGGATGAAAGGCAGCAATGCGGGAATAGGCCTCAAATCCGACAAAGACTGTTCCGTCGGGGGCGACCGCGAGCGCTTCGGCATCCGCCTGAAACGGTGTGACGGGAACGCCCTTGTTGTCAAGAAAGCGCCCCTGCCAGACGGTCCGGGCATCCGTGATGCGCCCGGCGGCATCCCGGCCCAGCTCCGCGCGAAAGAGCCAGCCCTGATCGCTGATCGCGAGGAACGACGCGCCATCGGCGGTCATGGCAATGCCCGAGAAACCGCCGAATTCGTCCCCGGCCTCGCGCCACTCGTAAACCCCGCGCTGGACCAGTTCCGCCGCCCATGTCATCGGCGCGAGCCCAAGAAAGACAGCTAACGCTCCGAGGCACGACAGTCTGCAATGGTTCATCGGGCCTGAAACCCCCGCCAGCTTTCCCTACGAAGCCAAGCTACCAACCGCCGATACGCGCGGCCAGCACCGTTTAGGGGAACGTACGCACCATTTCCGTCACAGTGCTTCAATTTCCCTGGCAGCGAAACAAGTTCGAGGGACTCAAGCGCGCAATTGACGCCATCGTCGTCTGGTTTAACTTGAGCATGACTTCAGCCCGGATCGCAGTGAAGAGGGCACCAGGGATGAGCGGCGGCACAGCAGAGAAGAAAAAGACGACCCGATTTCAACGGTTGCTTCGCCTGGTCGGTGCGATGTTGGATCCGCGCGCCTATGCGCACGCGCTGAAGGTCGTAAATTATTTTAACTATACCCATGTCGCCGAACTTCGCCACGCGACGCGTATTGGCGAACAGCGCATCAGCCCCATGGCCAGCTTCGCCAATGGGCGCAATATCGTTCTGGGCAATCGCGTGAATATCGGTGCCTATACCAGCATCTGGGCCGGTCCCGGCAAGGCGCGGATCGTCCTTGGTGACGATGTGCTGATCGCCCCGTCGGTCATGATCACGGCGGCGACCTATCGCTACAACGATGGCGGTCCGGTCAATCAGCAGGCCATGGACGAAGCCGATATCGTCATTGGCCGCGACGTCTGGCTGGGCTACGGCGCAGTTGTGCTGGCGGGGGTAACGATCGGTGATAGCGCCATTATTGGTGCGGGTGCGGTCGTGAAGAAGGATGTTCCCGCCTTCGCCATTGTCGCGGGAAACCCGGCGAAAGTGGTCGGAGAGCGGCGTCGGCCCGGTGAAAGCGACGATTCCTAGCCCTTGCGGTCCCGGAAGCGGCGAACGAGATAGCCGCGCAGGTTTTTCATCAGGCCCAATGAGACAAGCCCGCAGAGCACAACCGGCCACAGCGACCAGTGCAGCAATTGCGCCGCGAAATCGGGCTGTGGTGGGTAGTACAGATTGCTCATCAGCGCCGCAGCGCAGGTCAGGAACACCATGCCTGACGGCCCGAGAAGCGGGCTCAGGCTCAACCCCGTCCGCCGCGCCGCGAGGTAGAGCGCGAAGAGATAACCGAAAAACTCCGCGGCCAGTGCGATGTAGATGACGGCCAGAATGTTGCCCGTCTGGATGAGCGCGATCCATGAGATCGGCAACGAGGCGACGCGGAACATGTTGGACGCCGCCGCATTGCCCGATCGCTCCTTCGACAAAGACACTGTAGCGCTGCCGGACTTGGCCACGCGGATCGCCTGAACCACGGTGATCGGCACAAGAAATTCAAGGATCGGCAGGTAGTTTTCACCCAGGAGCAGATAGACCAGCGGTCCACCCAGCAGCATCACGCCCAGCATCAGCATAAGCCCGATCGCAAGACCGGCCTCGATCGCGGCGACGCCAAGCCACTGGAAGGAGTCCGGCTTGTCGCGCGCGCCCGATAGGCTTGGCAGGAACAGAGATTGGCAGGCCCCGGCCAGCACCAGCGTCGGCGTCAGGGTCAGGGTCACGGCCATGGAGAACATGGCCAGCTCGCTCATCCCGAGTTCGCGCCCGACGATCAGCCTCTCGCCGTTGAAGACGCCAAACAGCAGTATCCCGTTCAGAAGCAGGGGCCAGCCGAAAACCGTCGCCCGCTTCATGATCGAGAAATCGAGCGTCAGCCCGTAGCGCCGCTCGGCCGTCAGATGCGACAGCGCGACCATCGAGGCGGCCTGCACTAGGAGGGATACAAGCATGATCCGGTAGTCGTCGAAGATCAGCGCCAGCGGCCAGAGCGCAAGAACAGAGATCAGCGGCGGCATCGACTGCACGATGACCGAGGGGCGGAAATTCAGATGCCGCTTCAGCCGGTGCATGTCGTAGTGCTGAAAGCCGTTCATCAACGGAATGATCGCGATGAGCTCATATGCCCAGGCAATGTTTTCGATACCCAGAAACGCCGCATAGGGTCGCGCGATCAGAAACAGGACAATGCTGGAGAACATGCCGCGCATAAGCTGGAAACCCTGAAGGGCGCGCTGCATATGCGGCTCGTCCCCGTCCTTGTCGACGACGATCATCTGATTCAGGCCCAGATAGGACAGCATCTCTACCAGAGACATGGAAATCGCAAACGTCGCCGCGATCCCGTAATGCTCGGGGCTGATTAGGCGCGCGACGATCAGATTGCGTGCCAACAGAAGCGCCGAGCCGAAGGCGTTGCCCGAAACGAGCATAAGTGCTTTCTTCAGCATGGTCCGCCTGTCTGTCCCTCAGCAATCCCCTTGTTGTCCGCACAATCGGTGCGAACCGCAAGCCTTGATATCCTTAACATGCCGCCGGGCCAGCGAAACCGGCTGCTATTCCTCTTCGACCTTGCCGCGCAACGCCTTGACCTGTCCGCGTGCCGTCTTGGCTGCAAGGCGTCGTCGTTGGCTGCCCAGGGTTGGCTTCGTCGGCACCCGGCGCTTCGGTGCAACCAGCGCCGCGCGGATCATCTCGGCCAGCCGTTCGCGGGCCAGTTCGCGATTACGTGCCTGGCTGCGGGTCTCTTCTGCCCGGATGACGATAGCGCCGTCCAGCGTCCATCGCCGACCGGCAATGCGTTTCAGCCGCCGTTTTACCGGGTCGGGCAGGTTCGGGCTGCGCTCGGCCTCGAACCTCAGTTCGACGGCCGTCTCCACCTTGTTGACGTTCTGCCCGCCCGGCCCCGATGAGCGGGAGAAGCTCTCGGTCAATTCCCAGTCGGCAATGGCGATATCGTCGGTGATATGCAGCATGAAGCGGGTTTAGAGGTGCGGAAGAGACGAGTCCACTCTCAGCCGAGGTGGCTCATCCAGAAACGGAAAGGGCCGCTCCGGGTTGGAGCGGCCCTCCGAGATCTACGGAGATGGGCCAGTTAGGGTGTCGAAGCTCGACGAGGCCCAGTCAGGGTTCAAAGACCAAGAAGTTACCCCTGGTCCAACGCCCCCCTGACTGTCCCGACACCTCTCTCCAATATCACTCTAGACACTGGATCACCTCCTTTCTCTGCGTTGCCGTTATCCACAGGCTGCCACAGATTTTGTGTCTGTCAAATGTTTTTACGCAACTTTTGCCGTCATTCTTGTAACAATTGCCCGAAACGGGACAAGCGCGAGCAAAGCGAGCGACAGTTTCACAATCCAGTCCGCCGTGGCCAGAGAGATCCAGAGCGGCACCACGGGCCCCAGGCCAAGAAGCGGGATCATCTCGCCCGCCCATGCAACGTCACTGGCCGGTTCAAGGAAGGCGAGCGTGGCCGAGAAGGCAACGGTGAAGAAAATCGCCGTGTCAACGGCCGACCCGACGAGGGTGGAGACGAGGGGCGCACGCCACCATGCGCCTGTGCGCAGCCGGTCGAAGATCGCCACATCCAGAAGCTGCGCGGAAAGGAAGGCAAGACCGGAGCCCAGCGCGATGCGGAATGTCACGAGCGGGCCAAATTCACCGATGATCCGGGTGCCGATCAGCGAACAGACCACGCCAACGATGAAGCCCGCAAACACCACGCGGCGCGCTGCGGCGGGCCCGTAGACGCGGTTCATGACGTCGGTCACGAGGAAGGCGAAGGGATAGGTGAAGGCCCCCCATGTCAGGAACCAATCCTCGATCACATGTTGAACGAGGATATTCGACGCCACGACAATGGCGGCCATGGCAAGAATGCCGGGAAGAATTTTGCGGGTCATATCTGGTCCGTTTTTTACAAGGTCGCGGAGACTTGGCCCCATCACGGGAACGGAGGGCGTTTATGCGGTCACAAGGCGCGGGTCAAGTCATTCGACAATACGGTAATCCACGATTTCCGTCCGCTGGACCGGCAGGAAGTTGTCGTCCGAGATCATGGTCAGCCGGATTGCGCCGGTGTCATCCTGCCAGACCGCGATGCCTTCCAGGTTGTCGTGCATGCCCGCGCTGGTCGCGAACAGGATCTCGTCGGCGATCACCCTGTCCCCGTCCAGCGTGACCCGGCGCGCCCGGCTCATGAAGCCGATGAACGGCCAGAAGTCGCGCTCCAGCAGGTAAAGTCGGCCATCGGGTCCGAAATCGGCCCCGACGGGCTGCCAGTCACCATCGCGGCGCAGGGTGAAAGGTGTATCAAGCACCCCGTCCCTGAGCCGGAAGACCGGGATTGGCGTGCCTTTTTCACCAAAGACTTCCGGCATCGCGTAAAGAGCACCGTCCCCGGCAATCGCCAGCGCCTCGATTCCCTTGTTGAGTTCGAAAAGGCGGAATACCGGCGGCCAGAATTCCTGCACCCATGTGCGGCCACCGTCCCCATATTCGACGATGCGGTTTTCGGTTTCATATGAGACAAACAGGGTGTCGCCCGGTCCAATGGCAAGCCCTTCGGCATCGTCCATGATATCCTGGACCGGGGTACCGTGATGGGACAGCGGCACAAAGGGGTCTTCGGCCTCGACCGCCGTAACCCGGCCTGACGCATCACGCGTCAACTGCCCGCGATAGATCGCGGCAGAGTCCGAGACCGCGACAAAGCCAAGCCCGTGCTCGGTCAGGTCGAACCCTGAAAAGCCCCCGAAATGGGGATTGTCATCCGTCCAGACATAACTCCCGACCAGCTCTGCCCGCGGCGGGGCCGTGGCGCCGCCCGCAAGGGCCAGCGCACATGCCGCAATCAGTTGGACGCGAGAACAGCGGCGCATTGCTGTGGCAGGTCTGCCATCGTGAATTCGCGCGCGCCTTTCTTGCGCGGAACCTTTTTGGCATTCTTCGACGGCTTCGGAGGATTGCGGAGCTGGTCAAGATATTCCGTGACCCACCAGTTCAGCGAGGCATCGCAGCCATCGCCGCCCTTCGACAACTCCGACACGGTGGGTTTCTGCGGCTGACACAAATTCGACCCGCGCGGGCATTTCAGCCGCACATGGAAATGGGTGTTGTGGCCATAAAGCGGGCGGATCTTCTGCAGCCACGCCTTGTCAGACCGGGTCGCCGCATTGCACATCGCAATCTTCACCGCCGCTGCCACGAAGATGCGATCGACACGGGGGTCGGATGCTGCCGCTTTCATCAGCCGGTGATGTGTTGCGGTCCAGTTGCCATTCACGCGGGTCTGGTCATTGGTCCGGACGGAGATGGAGCTGATATTCTCGCGCTCACCGCGGCTCAGGTTCAGGCGCTTCGGCGGCAACATCCAGATATCGGCATCGAGCCCGATCTGGTGGCTGGCATGGCCCGACAGCATCGGCCCGCCGCGCGGCTGGCTCATGTCACCGATATAAAGCCCGGCCCAACCGAGTTTCCGGGCATGGGCCGAAAGGTCCACCAGAAACTGCACAAGTTCCGGATGTCCCCAGTTGCGGTTGCGGCTAAGCCGCATCGCCTGCCATGTGGGCCCGGATTCAGGAAGCTGCACAAACCCCGCGCCGCAGCCCTTGGCGTAGGTTCCGATCGCTTGCGCTTTCTGGGACGATCCGGATCGCTTGGCCCCGAACAGCTGGTTCGCGAGAGGTTCCGCACTGGCCGCAAATGGCGCCAGAAGCATCAGACAGATCAGAAAGCCGCCAATTTTCATACCGGGCGTTCTCCTTTCGGTTTGACCCATATCATCAGCAAAAGTCCGATCAGGAACAAGCCCACAAGTGGCGCGATTCCCAG
>JAUIDM010000019.1 GCA_030428915.1 Alphaproteobacteria bacterium
ACCGCGCCAAGGAAGAGGCCCGCCTGCCGCGCGAGATCGTCATGACGGCCCAGGAATCCGCCATCGCGCAGGCGCAGGTGGTGGGCTTCGCCAAGGACTACAAGAACCTCGCCGACCTGCTGGACCGGATGGACCAGCGCCACATGGCGCGCGCCGTGCGCGGCATGGCGGACGGGCTCGGTTCCGGCACGCCGTGGAACTTCACCGAAGGAGAGATAGACATGAAGGACATCAAAACCGTCGGTGACGCAATCGACTATTCCGAGCGCACGATCGAGGCGCTGAGGCTCAAGGCCGAAGAACTGGACCCGGCCGAGCGCGCCGCTTTTGAGGCCAAAGCCGCGCCGATCATCGCGGACCTCTCGCAGATGGTGCCAGACCCGGAGCTGCGCGCGCGGTTCGGCAAACAGCTCGAGGAACCCTATCCGCCGGGGGCGGGCAGCGAGGTTCTGATCTCGGCGCTGCAATCCGGCAATGACGAGGGGCTGCGCGACGTGCTCGAGCGCGCCGAGGAGGTGGGCATGGACAGCGAGGAGCTGGTAGCCCGGATCACTGCCGGCGGCACGCGCAACTACGGCATGGCGCAGGACTGGGTCGAGCGGGACATGAACGCGGTGCTGGCGAAAGACGGTCTGAGCGTAGAAACCGCCAATGATGACCAACTGGATGCCGCCCTCGAAAAAGTCGACGGAGTGATGGACGCGCTGATGGAGCGCGCGAAGGAAATGGGCGTCGAGATCGGCCGGACCCTCGCGGACGAAGAACAGGAGATCCTGCCGCTGATCGACGAAGACGACCGGACGCCAAATCCCTACCTGCAGGACCTGGCCGACATGCTTCGGGACGGCAAGCTTACCGAGGAACAGGAAGAGACCATCGAGCGGACTCTGCAATCGGAGCTCTTCAAGGAATTGGGTGAGGAAGGCTTGGCCGAACTCCGGCGCGGGAACTACGAGGTGCTGGATGCGGCCCTGCCAAGCAAGCTCGACCAGATCACCGTCACGCAGGAGTTCCTGGAGATGACCTTCGAGGAGACCGGCGACCAGGTCTTCACCGACCGCGCCGCCGGGTTGCAGCAGGACAAGGCGACCGAGGTGGCACGACTGCGCGGGAGCCAAGAGGCGCAGGAGCTGGGGCGCGATCTTGGCCGCGACCGCGGTCTCGATGACGAGATGGAATTCTAAGGGGAGATGACCACTATGACCAAGACACTCCCCCTCTGGGCAGCACTTCTCTTCGGCGTTGTTTGCGGTGCCGTCATCGGCACCATCGTCGCCGCCTTCTACCTGACCCTGGCCCTGAAAACCGGCTTCGGCAGTTTCGACATGTTGGCGCTCTGGAAGGCCAGCCCCGCAACACGCGCGGCACATCCTGAGGCCTTTAAGGTGGGGTTTGGCGCCGTCGGCTTCGGAGCCATCGGGCTTGGCGCCCTGGCGCTGGCCTGGACCTGGAAAAAGGAGAGAGACGATTACGGATCGGCCCATTGGCAGACCAAGGCGGAGCTGAAGAAGAACGACATGCTCCAAGCCCCCCGCAAGGGCTTCGTCTGCGGCAAGCTTGGCGCACCGACCTCCAAGGCCGAGTTCATCTCCTCGACCACCATCCCGCATGTGATGATGGTCGCGCCCACCCGGGCCGGTAAGGGCGTGGGCTTCGTGATCCCGAACCTCCTGAGCTTCGCGGGCTCGGTCGTGGTGCTCGATGTGAAGGGCGAGAACTTCGAGAAGACCGCCCGTCTCCGGGCGCTCAACGGCGACGAGGTCTATCGCTTCAGCCCCTTCGACTGGGCCAATGCCACGCATCGCTACAACCCGCTTGCGCGGATCGCGAAGGCCCCGACATTCGCGCAGCGCTTCACCGAGGTCTCGATCCTGGCCGACCTCTTCCTCGACAAGGACAACAAACAACTCGACACCTTTTCCGAGGCCGGCAAGTCGATCTTTGTCGCCGCCTGCCTGTTGGCGATCCAGCGCGGCACGCCGAACCTTGGCGAGGTGAACAAGATCGTCGCCGGGGGTGAGTACAAGAACGCGCAATACAAGACCTATGCAGACGAGGCCGAGGAAGACATCCTGCGCGAACTCTGGACCAACGCGGCCTCGGCCTCGTCGCGCCTGCTGACCTCGAACATCCAGGCGCTGATGACGGCCGGTCTCAAACAATGGGACAATCCGGCGGTGCGCTCGGCCACCGAGGCGAGCGATTTCGATTTCTCGACCTTCCGTAAAACCCCGCAGTCGCTCTACATCGCCGTCTCCGAGGATCACATCGCGACGCTGGCGCCTCTCTTGCGCCTGATGTTCGCCGACCTCATCGCCTCGATCCGCCTGAATGAACCGGGTCCGGACGAGCCGTGGCCTGTCATGATGATGATCGACGAATTCCAGCAGATGGGGGCCATGCCCTACCTCGAGCGCGCGATCCATTCGCTGGCGAGCTATGGCGGCCGCGTCGCGATGATTGCACAGTCGTTGGCTTCGCTCGACCGGATCTATGGCCCCGAAGGCCGCGAAAGTCTCGAGAACGGGGCAGGGCTTAAGCTCTACATCACGCCACGCGACCAGCGCACGGTGAAGGAGGTCTCCGCCGCGGTCGGCAGCACCACTCGCGAGGCAGTGACCCGCATGTATGGCCGCAACAAGGGCTTCCTTGGCGCGACCTCGACATCAGCGCGGCTGGAAGAACGGCCGCTGCTTTCCGAGACTGAAGCGCGCCTGATGGACCCCGACGAGGTCATCATCCTCGCCTCGCCCCAGCATCCGATCAAGGCGAGCCGGATCAAGTATTACGACGATCCGTTCTACAAGGCGATGCTGGCCCGTCAGGAGGGCAAGCCCTTCCCCTATCCGCCGAGCGTGCAGGGCGTGGGGCCTTGGGGTAGCGTGGATGGTGACGCAGCCCTCGCAGACGAGCAGGCGAAACCAGCCGAACGCGCGCCTGTCCGGGACCGCTCGCAGCGCCGCGAAGCACGCGCAATGAGCGTGAGGACGATGGAGGCCGGGCGCGGGCAGCCCGAGCCCGAGACGCTCGAGCGGGAAGCTGCGGTGCCGAAGGAATGGGAGGCAGCGCTCGACCGGCAGGAAGATTTCATCGAGGAGTTGTTGGGCGGGTGAGGTTTCGTCTTGTGTCCTGGCCCGACGCAATCGGGCGCCCCTGATCTGTCTCAAAGAAAAAGGTGCACTTCGTATTGTTGTGGAGTAGGTCTAGCGTTGACATCACATCTCTCATCTATATCGTGTAGAGATTAAGCGATTGGCTGTTTGAGGACATCGCCAACGACCAACCAAAGCACATAGAAAAGAGCCTGACCGTCGTGGCGCAGTTAAAGTTTATTGACCTTTTTGCGGGCCTTGGCGGATTTCATCAGGCGTTGAGTGCGTCGGGCGCCGAGTGCGTCTTCGCCTCGGAGATCAACGCTGATCTGGCCTCATTGTATGAGAAGAACTACGGCACAAAGCCCCACGGCGATATCCGCAGCGTCGATATTCCTTCGATCCCAGATCATGATGTCCTGTGCGCAGGCTTTCCCTGCCAGCCGTTCTCCAAGGCTGGCGAGCAGAAAGGCCTGCAATGTCCCCAATGGGGCGACCTCATCGATTACGTGATCGACATTTTGCGTGTGAAGGAACCGCGCTTCTTCATCATCGAAAATGTGCCAAACCTTGTCCGCCATGACGGCGGTAGGACGTGGCAGAATATCTGCGCCCGGCTGCGCGCGCTCGACTATGACGTCGATTTTGCGCGCTTGTCCCCGCATATGTTCGGGGTGCCGCAAAAGCGCGAACGCGCTTTCATTATAGGCGACCGCGAAGGGCTCGGCGGCTTTTCCTGGCCGGTGCCAGAAGACGCGGCGCAGCTCTCCATTTCGTCCGTCTTGGACGATAATCCCGAGGATGCTCTGCACCTAAGCCCAAACCATGTCCATTACCTGTCAATTTGGCAGGAATTCGTGGCGGCGTTCCCGAAAAATATCGAACTGCCGTCATTCCCGATTTGGGCGATGGAATTTGGCGCGGATTATCCCCTTGACGGCCTCACCCCGTATGAGCGCGGATATCGTCGGCTTGGCCGGTATAAGGGCGCATTCGGGCAGTCCTTGAAGGGGCTATCGCCCGAAGAGACTGAAGCTGCGCTTCCAGGCTATGCCCGCACCAAGCTTGAGCACTTTCCGGCATGGAAGATCGATTTCATCGAAAAGAACCGCGCCTTCTACGCCGAGCACAGATCAATTATCGATCCTTGGATAGATCAGATAAAATCCTTCCCGCCCAGTTTTCAAAAACTTGAATGGAACATCAAAGGTGGGGTGCGAGACATCTGGCAACATATAATTCAATTTCGGGCCAGCGGTATTCGGATCAAGAAGGCCGATACAGCTCCCGCGCTAATTTCCATGACAACGAGCCAAGTTCCCATCGTAAGCTGGGAGCGGCGGTATATGACGCCGCGCGAATGCAGCCGCCTGCAAAGCCTTGAGCTCACCCATTTGCCGAGCACCAAGAACGGTGCTTACAAAGCCTTTGGCAATGCCGTTAATGTTGAAGTTGTGAAGCGCATCTTCGCCGCCCTTGTGACCAGAGAAGATGCAGCGGAGTCCGCACAGCGGGCCGTTGCCGCAGAGTAACATGAGCCGCCTAAACACGGTCAATATCCGGCCCGGCGTAAACGTCCTTTCTGTGCTGCCGCACCTTAACTACAAGGCGTGGTACGCCTTGGCCGAGTTCGTTGACAACTCGATCCAGAGCAGTATCTCGCGCCGCAAGGACTTGGAAGCCATCTCGGGCGGTTCCTACGTTTTGCGGGTCGATATCACTTTCGATGCGGACGACGGCCGGATCGTGGTTCTCGACAACGCTGCCGGGATTGCCTCATCCGACTATCAGCGCGCCTTCCGACCTGCCGAAATCCCGCCCGATGCAACGGGCCTGTCCGAGTTCGGCATGGGCATGAAGAGCGCGGCATGCTGGTTCGCGCCGAAATGGAGCGTCCGTTCGAGCGCGCTCGGCGAAAGAGACGAGCGCACCGTTTTCTTCGACATCGACCGCATCGTCCATGACAGCATCGAAGAGTTGAATGTCGTCACCTCGGTTGCGTCGGAAGACAAGCACTACACAGAAATCCGGCTGGAAGACATTCGCCGTTTTCCAAAGGGTCGGACCATCGGCAAGATCAAAGAGCATCTTGCCAGCATCTATCGAATCTTCCTGCGCTCCGGCGCGCTGGAACTCTTCGTAGATGGTGAGCGGCTGAGATATGACGAACCCAAGGTCTTGGTCACGCCATCTTACAAAGACCCTGATGGACCGCAGGTCACTTGGAAGCGCGACATCGATATCGATCTCGGGCCAGGAAAATCAGCCACCGGCTTCGTTGCAATCCGGGAGAAGGCCGATACCCGACTTGCCGGTCTCGCGCTCTTTAGGCGCAACAGACTGGTCCTTGGCAGCGCTGATGAAACCTACCGACCAGCCGACATCTTCAAGCGGCCAAACAGCTATGAATCACAACGCATCTTCGGCGAAATTCACCTGAGGGGCTTCAGTGTCTCGCACACCAAGGACGGTGTTCAGTGGGGCGAGCATGAAGACGAGTTTCTTCGAAAACTCTACAAAATCTTGAACGCCGAAGACCTGCCGATCATCAAGCAGACGCAAAAATACAGGGCCTTGGAGGACGCTCGCAACGCGCGCAAGGTCGCCCGCAGTGCCGCGCCCGCCGTGGCCAAGCAGTTCGATCACAGAGCCCTGGTTACATCGCAGCAGACGTTTCCGAGCGTTGTATCGCCGAGCCCCGAGCCTTCGCCGGACGAAAACCTTCCCGATGTTGGGGAGCAGCTTGACGCGGTTGCGGAAGGTGAGCGCGATGATTTTCAGTTTGAGTTTTTGTTCCGGGGGACGCCTTGGATCGTAAAGCTCGAATTGTCCTATGCCGACAAGGAAAGCGACTGGCTTTCCATCCAGAGCAGACCAGCCATCACAGACCCGGATCCGCGCGAAGTGTTAATCCGGGTGGCCATGCTCCATCCGTTCATGGCGCAGTTTCCCAATCTCGACTCGGAAGGCTTCGCTGCAGTGCTGAACATCGCTGCTACCATGGCGCTGTCAGAAGTCATCGCCACAGAGCTTGCCTCGCATCACCCCAAAGCAATCCGGCAATACACCAATGAAATCCTCAAGAACCTTGTGACGAGGACTGTCCCCGATGAGTGACGAAGGCATTATCCAAATTCACGATCGCCAGACTTCCGGCAAGTGGAACCCGGCGCAAGGTCCGGCTCTGACGCGCCTTCTTCAGTCAAACACATCACTTTCAGAGGTCGAGAAGACCCGGCTTGTCTCGGAAACCTTGTCGATCATGCGTCAATGCGCTGATCCAAAGAATCCCGGCGATCACAATACCGGTCTCATCATCGGCTATGTCCAAAGCGGCAAAACGCTTTCCTTCACAAGCTTGTCCGCGCTCGCGCACGACAACGATTATCAGATCGTCCTTCTTCTGGCCGGCACGACCAACAACTTGGTCGAGCAATCCTTCGAGCGTCTGAAGAAGGACTTGGAGGTCGAAAAGAACCGCAACTGGAAGCTGTTCTCGACCAGAGACAAAGGCTTCCAAGGCGCCGAGGTTGAGCGGGTCAAAAGCGAGCTTGCGAAATGGCGCAAGGGGAGCACGCGCTCGCGCACAGTGCTGATCGTCTCCATGAAGGAGCATCGCCATCTCGATCATCTGGCCACACTGCTCACCGGGGTCGATCTGACGAACGTGCCGACGCTCATCATTGATGACGAAGGCGACCAGGCGGGGATGAATACCAAGGCCCTGCAACAGGAAGAAAGCACGACCTACGCGCGCATCACGGCGCTGCGCCGTCTTTTCCCGCATCACAGCTATCTTCTCTACACTGCCACGCCGCAAGCGCCGCTTCTGATCAGCCGCATCGACACGCTCTCGCCTGACTTCGGTGCGGTGCTGACACCCGGAGACGCCTATGTCGGCGGAAAAGAGTTCTTTGTGGACGGGCCGGACAAGTACATTGAGCTCATTCCGCAAACCGATGTGCCGGACCGGGACGATCCGCCAGCGAGCCCGCCTGCCAGCATGCTAGAGGCCCTGAAAGACTTCTTCGTTGGCGTAGCCATCGGCCTGCGCGAAGAAGACGACCAGGGCGGCGGCAATCGCTCCATGATGATCCACCCGGCCATCCCGAAGGCCGATCATCTCATGTTCGCGAGATGGGCGCGGAACACGCGCGATGAATGGGCGGCCATCTTGGACGACACGGATCATCACGGCCATGACGACCTGCTGGCAGGTTTTCGAACTGCCTTCGAACGGTTGAGCGAGACCTATGCCGTCAATTATGACTTTGATCAGATCGAGCCGCTGCTTTTAGACGCCGTGTCGGAAACCGCCATCGCCGAGCTCAACACACGCGAGAAGACCAAGATACCCTCCATTGATTGGAAGGGTGATTATAGTTGGATACTTGTCGGCGGGATCGGCCTGGACCGTGGCTTCACCGTTGAAGGCCTGACAGTCTCCTACATGCCGAGGTCCATCGGGATCGGCAACGCCGACAACATCCAGCAGCGCGCTCGTTTCTTCGGCTACAAGAAGCGCTATCTTGGCCTCTGCCGCATCTATCTGACGACAGAGAACATCGAAGCGTTCCAAGACTATGTTTCCCACGAGGAGTCGGTCCGCTCATCGATCTCCAAGCACATCAAAGATGGGGGCGGCCTGAAGGACTGGCGGCGCACCTGGTTCCTCAGCCAGAGGCTTCAGCCGACACGGCGCTCTGTCATCTTGCTCGACATGTACCAGTCGCGGGGGCGTGAAGGGTGGATTTACCCCGACTATCCCTATGAGGATACCGGCTTCGTTGCCGATAACCGGGAAGCGGTGAACCAGCTACTCGGCGCGTTCGACTTCTGGGAATACAAGCAGGACGGCTGGAACCAGCAGCAGACCATTCCGGCGTTCAGCGACGACATTCCGCTCAGCGAGATAATCCCCTTCATCGGGCAAATCCGCTACAAGAACCCCGGCGATAGCTTACAGCACTCGGCAATCATGGTCGGCCTCGAAAAGCTGGCTAGCGAAGACCCTGAGATGCGGTGCAGCGTCTTTGCCTTCTCCGGCCCATGGTCGGGCGTGGAAGCGCGCCGCAGTCTCGATACCAAAGATCCGCCTAAGATCAGAAACCTCTTTCAGGGTAGCAACGCGCGTACCAATTATCCCGGCGCGCGCCAAATCCGGGTTGACGACACGATCACCTTCCAGATTCATCGCTACCACCTAGAAAATGCCGCCAAGAACCGCGTGCTTCTAGAAGACTTGCCCGTGCTTGCCGTGCACATCCCCGAGCGTTTGGCGGAGCGTGTTTGGGTGGAACGAGAGGACGATGCTGTTTGAGGCGTATCAGGAACTTGCCCGCCGTTTCCCGGATGCCTGCCAGCATCTCTTCGGGAGTAAGATCGATGGTGCCCACGGCCTCTGGCTTTCCTTGGATGCGCAAGGGCAGCCCTATTTGCTCTTCGAGATGGCCGAGGATGATGGCCAGCCTGATCTGAAGCTGAAGGCCGTCGAGGTTCGCTTTGCGTGCCTCTGCGATATCCAGCTTCAGGATGGAAGCGCTCTGTCCGGCACTTACACGTTAGTTTCCCTTGCGAATGACGATCCCGACATCATCCGTGTCTTCCTTCGCCTCTTAGAAGAGGCGTTCCTGGCACCCGGGGCGGATCACTCCTCAGCGGCCGTTCGCGACCAAATCCTCGCGATTGCCGATTTATTCACGCGGTTGAACGACGAACTAAACGACGTCGTTGGGCTTTGGGGTGAGTTGCACATCATCCGCACAGCTCAAGATTTGAACGCAGCAGTTAGGGCGTGGTCGTCGTCTGCACATGCCCGGTACGACTTTGTGACGGAGCATTTTGCACTAGAGGTGAAGACGACTCTGAAGTCTTCCCGGCAGCATCGGTTTTCGCTTGAACAGCTTCGCCCTAATGCCGACATCCGGGTCTATATTGCATCCATCTTGCTGATTGAACTGCCTGGCGGTGAAATGGCATGCGAGTTGATTGATGAGATTTACGCTGCATTAGACGATCCAGTGGTCCGTGCTCAATTCTTTCGCCAGTGCCTCCGAAAAGGCGGAGCGGGCATTTATGGATCGGACACGCGCTTTGCGACCTATCCTGATGGTGAATCTGTAGCAATGTTCCACGCTGGAGATTTGCCAGTACCTGTTGTCGCCTTCGGGGATCCCATATCTGAAGTGCGCTTTAGTTTGGACCTTACAGGAATGAGTGCTTCGCCGGACGGCTCGATGTCATTATTTGGCTGAACTTCTCCAAGTTTATTTTCCAGGCAGATAGAACTCCGTGATCCCCCGCTTTCCCTCGGTGCGCCCGAGCTGCACGATCACATCGATGGATTTCCGGATGTACTCCCGCACCTCGGCGAAGGTCAGCGGGGTTCCCGCCTGCAGCACCATGATAGCCAGCCGATCGATGGCGAGTTCCGCGGTTTCAGCGTGGATGGTGGAGACCGAGCCGCCATGGCCGGTGTTGATCGCCTCGAGATAGGTCAGGGCTTCGGCGCCGCGCAACTCGCCGACGATGATCCGGTCGGGGCGCATGCGGAGGGAGGCCTGCAGGAGGGCGTTGGCGCTGCGTTGCGACCCGGCACCGCGGTCGGCCAGGAGGGCGACGGTGTTCGGCTGGCCGGGGAAGAGTTCGAAAGCGTCTTCGATGGTGATCAGCCGTTCGTGTTCGCTGACATGAGTCAGGAGGTGGCGGGCGAACGTGGTCTTGCCGGTCGAGGTGCCGCCGCTGATCAGGACGTTGAGCCGCGCTTCGACAAGGGTCTGCAGCGCAGCCTCGAGGTTTTCCTCTGCCAGACTGGCAATGTTTTTCATCTTCTCGGCGCGGAGCGCGTCGAGCGAGACGGCCTTGCCGAAGAGATAGGCGGGGGCGTAATCTAGGACGCTGCCCGATGCAAAGAGGCGGATGGTGATCGAGGCGCCACGATCGATGGCGGGCGGCACGGCGACCTGGACCCGGAGGGGGCGGCCTGCATATTCCACCTTGCCGGAGACGAGGGGGTTCTTTTCAGAGACGCGGGCTTTGGCACCGCCGACGATGGTCTGGGCCATGTTAAGGGCTGTGGTCCGATCCACGGTCTGGCCTTCGTGGCGCATGGTGGCGTCGCCCGCGACCTCGAGCCAGACCTTGCCGTCCGGATTGATCGCGATCTCGACCACGTCATCGCGCCCTAGAAGGTCGCGGAACGGATCGAGATAGCGTTCGAGGTAGGAGGCTGGACTTTCTGAATGGCTCAATAGATCACCACATCCCGGTCCACGAGCACGGTGACCGAGGCGCCCTGATCGACATAGATCGTCGGGGCGATCGACACCTGGTCAGCGATGACCGAGCCAACCGCGTCCTGAAGGTCGCTGCCGACATCGCCCAGGACGATGCTGGTGGTTTCGTTATTGGTACTCTCCGCCGCCACGGCCGGTGCCGCCCCGATAACGGAAATCAGGGCCGCGCCGCCGAAGCGCTCGGCGAACTTGGTGTCGACGAGACCGGTGAGACCAGAGCGGCCGAGTTGATCGCCGCCCACGGCGGCGATTTCCATCGAGGTGCCATCAGGGGTCAGGACGCGGGTCCAGAGGATCAGGATGCGCTTCTGGTGCATTTCGATCCCGGAGCGGTATTGGCCAAAAAGGCGGGAACCCCGCGGGATCAGGATCCGGTCCCCGGAAAACGCCGGGACCGGCTCGGAGACGACCGCGACCACGGAGCCAGGCAGATCGCTGTTGATGGCGGTCTGAAGCGCGGCCTGGATGACGGACCCTTGGGTCAGCGTGCGTTCAGGATGGGTGAGGCGGGCGGCCTCCTGCACCTCGAGCGGTCGCGCACTCTGCAGGAACGCCTCATTGCCTGACAGGACCGGCCCCCCGGTGCCGGCTGCAGTAGGATCGGCCACCGCCGGGCCACCTTGGCCACCACGTGGACCATCGGCGTAGACCACTGCGGGGGATTTGATCTGCGCGGTCAGAAGCTCTTCGGCGACCCGTTCGGCCTCGCGCTGGCGCTGTTCCTCTTCCTGCCGGCGGCGTTCCTCGAGAAGACGCTGATCGGCGATCAACCCCTCGCGGTCGAGCTCGGCCTCAAGCCCCTCGCGCTGCGCCCGCTCGGCATCGAGCATGGCCTGCAACCCTTCAATGCGGGTCTCGGTCTGGCGCTGCAGGTTGGCCAACTCGGCCTCCTTCTCCGCTATAAGTGCTTCCAAGGCAGCCTTCTGCTCGTCGAAGGCTTCGCGCAGGTCCGCGACGGCGGACTGGATTTCCGAGTTGCGGGCGGCCTGGCTGGCGGCAAGCGCCTCGCGGAGCTTGGCGATCTCGGCCAGCACCTCGGCGCTCGGTCCCGGGGCAGGGGCGGCGGGCACGTCCAGAGCTTCCTCGACAGCGATCAGCGCGTCATTGACCCGCTGCTCTGTCTCGTCAGGCGGAAACTCCAGCCGCCCGCCGGTGCCGGGGCGGCGGTCCTGGAAGGTCTCGACATCGGAGGTCTCGAGTGCGCTGTCACCTTCTTGCAAACCGGTCGCCAGGAAATATGCGACCCCGGCGCCGCCAAGGGCGAGGGCGGCCGCGAGGGCACCGACCCCGAGACTGTTGCCCCGGCGTTTGGATTTGCCGCGCTGGCTGAACTGGTCGAGGCGGTCCTGCAGGTCGGGAGGGGTTTGATCGGCCATGGTCAGTTGCTCACATAGATCGCGCTCTCGTCGCGCCAGGCACAGATCGCCTCGTCGCCGATGCGCAGTGTCCAGTAGGTGTTCACCCCGAGCACGCGGACGGTGTTTCCTTGCTGGGTCCAGTTCACCGTGCGCTCGCGACCCTGGTCATCGGCCTTGAAGAGGGCGGGCTGGCGGCCATTCTCCGGGAAGACGAAATACGTATAGCGCCCGTCGTCGTAGATATGGCTAGGGCGGAAATCCCCTTCGCCCGAGACGCGGTAGTTGTAGTTGCGCGGGGCCTCAAAGCCCTTGGGCTGGGTTGCACTCGCCGCGCGACGCTCCTCGTCGGGGTAACGGAAGCGGACTTCGAAGAACATGCCGGTGCGGTTCGGGATCGAGCCTTCGCGCAAATGGAAGGAATAGGTGCGGCGGTTGGTGATCACTGTCATGTTGGTTTCAGCCTTGGCCACATGCGGTTTGATCGTCAGTACGTTGCCAAGCTCGGGGATCGGATCGACCTGGAAGCTTTCGGTGTCGCCGACAATCACCGCCTCGAAGCGTTCCCCAGCCCCGAAATGGATCGTCGTCGAATGCCGAAGATCCGTCTCGATCCGGTAGACTTGGTTTTCATTATAGACGGCGGTGCGGATGCGGATGTCGAGCGGGCCGCCTTGCGGCGTGGCCTCGGCATTGGCGGCAACAGGAAGGGCAAGCGCCAGGAGGAGCGCGGGCAGGGATTTCATCTTGGTCAGTTCTCCAGGGTCTCGGCGTCGACGCGGTAGGAGGTCACCACAAAGCCCAAGGGGTTGGCCCAGACGTCCTGAAGGCGCTGGCGGGTTTCGGGTTGGAAGTCGTAGCCGACGGTCGCCACGTAAGACCGGGTCACGGTGCGCGTGTCGCGGGGGCGGCGCAGCGTGCGGGTGAAACGGACTTGGGCCACGCCGCGCTCGATCTGGTTCACCGATTTGATCACTACCTCGATCTTTGCGTCGCGGCCATAGACGGTGATCGGGTAGTCTTCGTTGGTGGAAGACCAGAGATCGCGCAGCGTGCGCGCGGCATCGCCGTCCGAGCGATCGAGCACCGAGTTGATGCGTTGCTCGCCGTCGGTCAGGTCATAGGTCTCTCGATCATCCACATAGGCCACGAGATTGGCCTGGATGATGGCATCGCTTTCCGAGAGTGTCAGCGCCTGGACGGCGGCGACGCGATCCATCTCGCCGGTCTCCTTGTCGACCACGACCACGAAGGTCTCGGTCGTCTTGAGGGGAAAGAGGCTCGCGCCCGCGACCATGCCGACCACGCCGACCAGCACGCCTGCCGCCGCGACAAGCCAGGCGAAACGCTCGCGCCGTCTTGGCCCGTAGATGAAATCCGCCTCGAAAGCGTCGCGGTCGTGGTTCGCAGAACTGGTCACAAGCTTCTTCAAGTCAGTCGTCTTTCACATCAGGGTTTGCGGAAGGCCTTGGCGGCGGAGAGAAGCGCGCCGGGGCTTTGCCGGATCAACTCGCCGGTCTTCACCACGCCCGCATTGGCCATCTGGTTCAGCTCGTGCGGGGATTTGCCAGTGACGAGACGCGAAGAGGTGCCGGTGCCATACTCCCGCGTGTTCACAAAACCCTGACGCGCGAGGCCGGTCAGACCCACGGCATTCGAGGCAATGCCGACGACGCCGGTGAGGTTTGAAGCGATGTAGGGCACCGAGGCCATGATTCCGGCGCTGAGGATCAGAATGACGAGGAAGGGCAGGATCAGGCTGACGGTCTCCACGTCACCGGGATCGGCGGAGGCGTCCCCGATGGCCTCGGCGATGGCGACGATGATGCCTGCGGCGCCTGCGGCGGCGACGGGCATAAGCGCATAGCCGATGGTGGCGCGGGTCCAAGCCTCGAAGAGGGACTGGGTCGGCTTGAAGAGCGAGGTCACGATCATGAAAGGGGCGATGACGATCATCAGCGCGAAGACGATGCGAGCAAAGGCGATGATCCCCGCGGTGACGGCTGCGAAAACGGCGGAAAGGACGAAGAAGATGGCAGCCAGAACCGCCCCGAACACCCAGCCCGCGCGATCCCCGATCGTGTCGCCATAGGCGGTGATGCGGGCAACCATGTTGTCGAGGCTCTCATAAACCCCAGCCTCGTCGCCCGAGCCGGTGAGGGCGAGGATCGAGGCGCCAACGGAGTCGGGGACCCGCGTGACGATGTCATAGATGACGCTAAAATTGTCCCAGCTCTGCGCGAATATCCCTACCAAAGCCACCTTCATCCCGAAGGCAAAGCCGGTGCCGAAGGGCAGGGGGCGGAGTTGCATGACCGCGTTGATCCCGAGCAGCACGACGAGGAGCGCGGCCCCGGCAGAAATCACGTCACCGACAGCACCTGCCGAAGAGACAAAGCCGTCCTGTGCCACGGTATCCACCGCGGCGTCGACCTGGCTCAGGATGTCGCGAATGATCCCCATCTACTCGGCACAGGCCTCCGCGACTTGCGCTTCGAGCGCGTCGGCCTGCGCGTAGAGATCAAGCACCTTGAATGGCAGGCGCGGATTGTCCGAGGTCTGGAACCGGGGCAGGGCGGTGAGCGTCTGATCCCAGTTGATGTCGCCCAGCAGGCAGGTGCAGGTTTCCGAGGCAAGCGCTTCCTCGGCGATCAGGATGCGCAGGATGGCGCGGTAGCCGTTGCGCAGATAGGCGGTCTCGGCCAGATCGGCGGGCGGTTTCGGAACACGACATTCATCGGCCTCGTCCCGCGCGATGGCCATCGAGTTGAAGGGTGTGTCACCGGAGGGCTGCGTGGTCGGAGTTTGGGCCAACGCAACACTTGGTAGGGCGGCCACGACAAGCGCGGCGAGACCAAGAGATAGAACTGGTGCCAAGCTGCGGGTCATGGGTTGCCTCATGGATCCACCGCCATCGAGCGGAACTTGCGCTCGTCCGCGAGGGTCGCGGCGTCGACAACGCCAAGCTGGCCGGCGCTGACCCCTTGGGCGGCTTCCAGCCGCCAGATCTGGGTCAGGATGATGCCGAGCTCGGCGGTGACGCGGGTGTTGAGATCGACCGCAGCCTTCAACCCATCCTGATCGTCGATGAGCCCGACCATGGTCTCGAGCCGTTCGAGGCTTTGCCCCGCCTCCTCGTGGCTTTCCTGCGCCGCGACCGACAACATGGCGCTGGCCCCGGCCGAGGTGGCGATGCGATTGTCCGCAGGCTGATCGGAGCCCGAAAGCGTGCTCAGGCGCTCCGACGTAAAGCCGCTGCCCGACAGTACCCGCTCGACCGAGGCCGAGAGTTCTGCGCCCGGATTGAAGCCGCTCAGGAAATCGCCGCTGGCCAAAGACTGTGCAGTGTTAAGGGGCGCGACCAGCTTGCCGCGAAGCGCCCGGAAATCTTCGACAGTGGCGAAGAGTTCTCCCAAGCCGCTGCCTTCAATGAGCGACGTTAGTTGCGCCTTAAGGTTGGTGAGCTGCGACAGTTGGGTTTCCAGTTCCAGCCGCATGGTCGCGAGCTGCTGCATCTGGACGTTCAGGTCCTCGGCCATGTGCTCGAGTTGCGCCACGAGCTGACCAAGCTGCGAGCCATCGAAGGTCGGCACGCCTTGGGCCGTGGCGGGCGAGGCAAACCCGAGTGTGGCGACCGCCGCGGCGGTCAGGAGAAGCTGTCTCATTCGGGAACTCCCATTTGCATGAAGTCGCGCTCGGCCAGCCGGTCGGCGACGAGGTGCTGCGCATAGGCCGCCTCGCGCTGCTGGTTTGCCGCCATTAGCCGGACGCGAAGGTTGAGGATGCGACCGATCTCGGCCTTGGCGTAGGTGTTGAGTTCCCAGGCCGCCTTGGCATTGGGTTGGGCGTCGATCTGCAGGATGATCGCACGCAACCGATTGATGACCTGTTCGGTGGTCGCCGAACTGTCGGCGGCGTAATAGACGCCAGCTTCGGAGATGCTGGCATATTCAGCGAGCGCAAAGTCCGAGGGCGAGAGCGTGCCGAGCGCGTCGGCGCCGCCCACGACAGCCAGGTATTCGTTGTAGAATTTCGAGATGTTGCGCACGTAGCCTTGCGTCTCGGCAAAGGGCGGCACCCCGCCGTATTCAATCACCCGACCGGGTCCGGCGTTATAGGCCGCGAGCGCATGGGGTATATTGCCGAAGCGGTTGAGCTGCGTCGTGATGTAACGCGCGCCGCCGCGCAGGTTGTCTTTCGGATCATAGCGGTCGACGCCGAGATCGGAGGCGGTGCCGGGCATGAGCTGGGTCAGTCCATAGGCCCCAACCGGGCTTTCGGCGGCGACGTTGAAGCGGCTCTCTTGCTTGATCAACGCCTGAAAAAGGCAGCGCCACTGGGTGGCCGAGAGGCCCGCGCGGGTCACACCGGGAGCACCTGCGAACTCGCCCGCGACCTCGACGATCATCATCTCGACCGTCTCGCGGCCCTCGCCGAAAAGGCGGCTGTTCATCGGGCTCGCATCTGTATTTGGATAGACCGCCGCCACCCCGAAATCCGCATTGCCCTCGAGCGCACGGATATCGAAACCGGGGCCGGTAATGGCGGCGGTCATCTCCTCGAGGACGCGCAGCTGGTCGGCCTGGACGTCGGCCAGCGTGGACTCGGTCCGATCCTTGTCCTGCTGGACGCCCAGATCCTCGGCCAGCGCCGTCACCCGCGCGATGCCGCGGCCAATCGCGGAATTATCCTGCGTCGGTACGCCCTGGGCATGCGCGGGCAGGCCGCTTAGGCCGAGGCAGAGCCCGGCGGATATGATCGCGGCGTGTCTCATTCCGGACGGGGCAGGGGCTCGAAGGTGCAGTCGGGCTTGGCCGTCTCCTGAACCGGTGCGCCCATGGTCGAGAAGGAAAGCGCGGACCGCGTCACCTGCGGCTCGCCATTGCGTCCGAAGCAGGGCGAGGTTTTCTCGGTGTATTTCTCGCAAGCGGCCAGAAGGCTCGCGGCGGCGCAAAGCGCTAGGAGGGGTTTCGAACTCATATCACATGTCTCCAGAAATCGGGATTGGCGCGCCAATCGGCGGGCACGCGGGCCTCGCCGGTGGCACCACCGCCAAGGATGGGGAGGAGGTTGCCCAAGGCGGAGAGGTCGGCGTCGACGAAGACGCTGTCACCCGCCGAGCGGACGAGCGCGATGCGCTGGCCGATCGTGGGCTGGACGAGAAGCGCCGCCTCTTTGGCGTTGACGCGGAGGAAGTCGTAGTCGGAGACAGTGGCGCGGTCGTTCGGGAAGAGGATCTGCGTCGGCACCGTCTCGACGATGGTCTTGCCCACGCGGCTGTCGCGCAGCTGACTTGGATATTGCGTCATCATGATCACGACGCAGTTCATCTTGCGCAGCGTCACTAGCCAGTTTTCCAGGCGCGCCCCGAAATACGGATCATCCAAGAGCTTCCAGGCCTCGTCGAGCACGATGATGGTCGGACGTCGATCCTCGACCACGCGTTCGATCTGGCGGAAGATGTAGGAGAGCACCGCCATCCGCTCGGTGGTCATGTCGAGGATTTCGGTCATGTCAAACCCGACGATATCGCCCGTGAGTTTGAGACCCGCGCCGCGCTCGGGTTCGTCAAAGACCCAGCCATAGCGGCCGCCGGGCGCCCATTCGGCAACGCGGGATTGCAGCTCGCCATCATCGTCAAGCGACTGGAACAGGGTCTCGAAACTGACAAAGCGTTGCAGGCCTGCCCCCGCGTCGGCGTTCTGGCCGACCGCGCTCTGGATATGGCGGGATTGCTCGCCCGAGAGCGTGCTGTTGCGCGTGAGAAGGGTCGCAAGCCAGTCCGAGAGCCAGGCGCGGCCGCGCTCGTCGGTCTCGGTGGCGAGCGGGTTCAGACCAGTCGGCACGCCCGCGCGGATTTCGTTGTAGCGGCCGCCAAGGGCGCGGACGGCCATCTCGAGGCCGCGATCCTTATCGAAGAAAAAGAGCCGCGCGCCGACCCGCTGCGCCTGCGCCGCGAGGAAGGCGGTGGTCAGCGTCTTGCCGGTGCCGGTGCGCCCGAGCACGAGCGTATGACCGACCGTGGGTTCCTTACCCGGGCTGCCCGCCTCGTGGAAATTGAAGCGATATCCCGATGTGCCGACCGTTGGCAGGACCGAAATAGTCTGACCCCAAGGGGATTGGTCCGGGCCACGCCCTTCGACGCTGCCATGCAGGGCCGCGAAATCCGCGAAGTTGATCGAGGAAATCGGCGTCTTGCGGGCCCGGTAGCCGAAGTTGCCCGGGGATTGCGCAAAATACGTGGCTTTAAGCGCCATGTTCTCGCGCACGATGACAGACATGATTTCCTGGCCCACGCGCTTGATCTGGGCGGCGGCCCGTTCGAGCGTGTCGCGGTCCGGCGCATAGACCGCGATGGAGAGGTGATGGTCGCCAAAGGCGATGCGCCCTGCCTCCTGGTCGTCCGCGGCCTGGCCCAGTTGTTCGCGCAGAGAGACGGCGGCATCGTCGGAAGCATGCATCTGGCGGATGATGCGTTGGATGCGTTCAGCCATGATGTTGTTCGGGATCGGGCTGAAGGAGTTCGTGAGCACGATATCGAGCGGCAGGTCGAGCGCATCGAGGAGCGTGACATCCGTGAGTGCCGGATAGGTTTTCATCGAAAAGAGCGCACCGTATTTGACTTCACCGGTCACGGCGTCGGTCAGGGTGACGACGTCGCCATCAAAGGTCGCGCAGCAATTGCTCAGAGTATGCGAGAGGGGCAGGGCGCTTTGCCCGAAGGCGATGGGGGAGAAGCTGCCCGCGTTCAGCGTATTGAGATAGCCCAGCCATTCACCGCCCTTGCAGGTCAGCCGCACAGGGTTGGCCGACGCAAGCGCCACCTCGAAAAAACCCATGACCTCGTTCAGCTCTTGCATCCGCGTCGCGCGGTCCTTGACCCAGGCCTTGCGGGCCAGCGCCCGCAGGAGCGGAATGCGCGCCGAAATGTCGGGGCGCCGGATGACGCTGAGATAGAGTTGGCGCTTGGCGGGGCGGAGGTCTTTGACATGGGCCTGCCAGCGCGCATCGATCGCGGCGGCAAAGCTGTCCCCGTCGATGGGACGCATCCCGAGATCCTGCGGGACCGAGATCCGATGGATGTAGAAGCCGAAGGCATTGCCGGTCTGGGCGACGATGGCCGCGACCGCGCGTTTGAGCGCGTCGAGCCGGGCATCCTCGCTGGTCATCGGGTTCAGACCATCAAGGCGCAGGGTCGCCAGGAGATCGCCCTCGCGGAGGACCATCACATCGTCGTCCGCGAGGGCGAAATACGGCAGATGCTCCGCGAGATAGCTCTCCCGCGCGAACGCCCCACCGCCCGCTTGATGCAGGGCGGCCCCAACAGTGGAAAGTGTGCCTGCATCAAGTGCCAAAGCTGTCACCCCCATGCAAGGCCCGGTTTTTCGTCGGGCGCACCGAGCCGTAGGAGACGCGCAGAACTTCGAAAAAATGTGGCTCGCGATCGGCGACGAACCAGAGGATCGGATAGGCCACGAGGCCGATCAGGAAGAAGAGCATCGACTTTGTCCAGATGAACGGCAGAACGACCCCTGTCGCCAGCACCACGAGGTATCTGACGGGAAGGCCCAGATACTTGGGCGGTCGGGCGAGGCCCAAAAAGAGGGGGGATCGTTCTGCCACTGCTCTACTCGGTTCTCAGGAGAAGCCGTCGACGATGGTGCCGGCCGAGAAGATCAGCACGATCCCGATGATGACTGAGGCGAACCAGCCCCAGTTCAGCCGTCCCATCATGCACATGAAGCCGGTGCCGATGACCGCGAGCGTTGCGACCGCGATCCCGATGGGACCGGTCAGCGCGGCCTCGACGGTTTCCAGCATGGTCTGGATCGGCGACAAGTCTTGCGCGAGAGCGGGTGTTGCGAAAGCCGCCAGGGTTGTGGCGACAGGCAAGAGGCGGCTGAGGCGATGTCGAAGCATGCGAAGTTCCCTTGTTTTACTGAAGATCGATGAGGACCGGAGCGCGCGCAGGCACCCGGGCAGCGACGCGGATGTCCAGCGCGGAAACAGGTGTACCCGCCAGTCGGGATCGGATCCGGTGGATGCGCGCGATGTAGTCGCGGGTCTCGGTGAAAGGCGGGATGCCGGAATACTCGACCACCCTGTGCGGCCCGGCATTATAGGCTGCCAGCGCCAGGTCGATGTCCTTGAACGTGGCGAGCTGGGCGAGCAGGTAGCGCGCCGCGCCATCGAGGTTCTGGGACGGATCGCGCGGGTCGACCCCGAGTGCGCGCGCCGTGTCGGGCATTAGCTGGCCCAAACCATAGGCGCCCTTGGGGCTGACGGCGGTCGGATTGTAGCTGCTTTCGGCCTCGACCAGGGCGCGGAAGAGGATCTGCCAGTCGTCCGCATCGAGGTCGACCTGCCGCAGGGCGCGGTTTCCCTTGTGGCGATCTGCCGTGGCTTCGATCAGGGAGAGGATGCCGTCGCGACCGGAAGGCGGCGTGGCGTCCAACGAGGCCAGAACGACTTCCGCCTCAGCACTATAACCCAGCCTCGCCCAGGCAGGTGGTTCGCCATGAAAGATCCAGCCGGATGTCCGGGCCGTGCCGTCACGGCCGAAGGCGATGACGTCAGCCGCGCTCCTCGAGGGTGATGCTGTAATCAGGACCAAAGCGCAGATCGCGCCCGTCACCGAACTCAAAATGATGTTTGAAGAGCCCCGGCCATATGTTGAAATACCGCGGCTCTGGCCCGTGCGGGGTGATCCGGGTCGAGACCAGAATGGCTTCCGGCTCGCCCTCGCGCAGGTAGATGCACTGGTAGCGCGGCTTGCCATCGTCCGTGAACCCCACGAGTTCATACCGGCAGCGGAACGCGATGCCCTTCTCGGACAGGTCTTTGACACCGTCGATGGTGATCAGGATCTGGTTGCGCGCTATCGGCATGTTCGGACTCTCCCCACGAGAGCCCTTCTACTTCACGATACTAAGGCCATAAAGTCATATAGAGTCAATACGACATATTGCAGGAAAACACATATTGCACGATAGTTGCCGCAACTTGTGCGGGAGAGCGACATGAAGCGACAGGTGATGGCAGCGGCGATGGGACTGGTGGCGGTGTTCGGAGCCCCAGGGAAGGCGGAGGCCTATGACATCGACTGCGCCATCATGCTCTGCATGGCGGGTGGATTTCCACCAAGTGCCGTCTGCGCGCGTGCCTACCGCACCATGATTCGTCGCATCACGCCCTGGCCGAGTCTACCGCCCTTCGGGGTCTGCACCTTCGCCCATGTGCCGGTTGAGCTGGGCGGGCCCGGTGGGGAGGGCGAGCTCGACACCAACCTGCCGGAATACGAATGGCTGAACCGGACCCATGTGATCTGGTTCACCGGTCGCTCCTATGAGCCGCGTGACGAGCCGCGTCAATGGGACTGGTCGATCCGCTCCTGTGATCGCGAGAACCGGACCTGCCGCTACATCCAGCGGGTCTACGGATCCCACGCGCCCTGGCCCGCGACATTCATCTCTGAAAGCGGGCAGGAGATCGCTTACCCGACCAGCGGTGGCCTATGGCACTTCTATTCCCGTAGCATCATGGTCGAATACGGCGACTACGAGGGCAACATGGGCCACTCGGAGTGGTTCTCCTACTGATCCGGAGTGCCTGATGCCTTGAGGGAAACTGGGCGCAGGTCGGCAAGGTCTGCATCGAAGCGTTCTGGATCGACATGCCAGCGGCGGCTCACCGAGCCATCATTCCAACGGTAATCGGTGAACAGGTGAAGATCCTGCACCCCGTCGCTCAGAAACCCTTCCTGGAAAGGCCAGCCTGTCTTTCTCTTCGCCATGTACCCGCGTCACTCGTACTGTTCTTGTCGTTCGTATCTTTCGTGCTGGGGGGGGGATCAGAGCCTCAGGCAACGGACTATCGTTTCGCGAAGAGCTCTTCGGGGTCGACATTGAGCGCCTTGGCGATCCGTTCGAGAAGGTCGAGGGAGGCCGCGAACTTGGCGTTCTCGACCTTGCCCATATGGCCGCGGCTCACGTCGGCCCGATGAGCGAGCTCCTCCTGGCTGAGGCCGCGGGCGCGTCTCAATTCCTGGATGTTCAGTGCTACACGGTCCCGCAAGTTCATGCCCGCGAAACGGACATGGTGCGCGAAATATCGCCACGCGATATATGTTACATTCGGAGGTGCAGAGAAGAATTCTTGGAACGGCGCGAGATCGCCGGAACGGGATACCTGCCGATACGCAGGTCACGGGATGATCCGTCTCGCTAGCATTATGGGCCGTTCAATCGTTTTTTCGGAAAAGGGCGGCGCCGGAGGGAGTTGCCGGTACCGCAAATCGATCATTCACAGGGATGTTGTAGAGCAATCAATTCTTCCCCGATGGATTGCAGACTGGGGTCACATGGCCGATCTCTCGAAGCATCCCGGACATCTAGTGATCAGCCTCATTTCACCAAGCCCAATGGTCGCTTCACGTCACTAAGTGGGAAGCACGCGTCCGTCCTGGGAGAAACCACCATGGTAGAGACAATTGTCCGCCGCAGCCGTCGTCGCTCTGTCCAGAGCCGTCTCGACATCTCCTGACATTTTCCAAGTCGCGATGAAATTCGCGATGAATGTATCCCCAGCTCCGGTCGTATCCACAGCCCGGATTGGTTTGCCGGCGATGCTGCATGTTCTTGTGCCGTCGGAGGCCATCGCCCCCTCAGCGCCTCGCGTCACGACAACAAGCCTATGCCCGACCGCCAAAAGGCGCTCCATCTCGGCTTGAGCCGCTGGCAAATCCTCGCCCACGGAGCCGAATGCGAGATCGACAGCTGTTGTCAAAGGGTTCACGGCACAGTCGACTGACAGCGTGGCACCGCTTCCTTTCAGCTTCTCACACAGAAGATCACTTTCATTCAAAAGCCCGAAATGCACATGGTCCGCCGTGCGCAATATCTTGATTGCGTCCGGCCCGGGAAAATAGGCCGCACTTGCCCCGAACTCTTCGAATAAAAATTGACGATCGCCCTCTGCGCTATGCGCGATGTCGGTATAGGCCGTAACTTCCGGACGAATGTCGAGACCATCCACATTCACCGCATTGAGCACAAGCTCTTGCCGGGTCCAGCGCCCATCCGCGTCATCGCCCACAGCCCCGAAATAAGCGGCGTCATGACCCGTCTTGGCGAAATGAACGGCGACATTGAGGGCATTGCCGCCGACGCGAGCAATCTTTTGGGTGAGAAAACGGTCGATGCAATTGTCGCCAACGGCTGCAAGACGAAATCCTGTCACGAAACTCTCCATAAAGGGGGCGTGGGCCCGCAATCAGGCCCACGCTTTAGATCAGTAGGCGACGCGTTTGTAGTAACGACGTGTCACCAACGGGTGGTCCCGCAGCGCTTCAAGATGGGCGCTCAAACGCTCCAGAAGCGTTGCCATCATTGCCGGAGAAAGCAAGGCGCGCATCTCGTCGGACAGATCGCGGGGAGCGAACTCACGAATGTCGAGGATCGTGAAGCGATCGGTGTATTGCGGCGCAAAGCTTGCCACACGCTCGGCCAAGGCGTCATAGGCATCTTCGCCCCGGAACAGGATCAGACTCACACCTTTTTCGATCAGCTCAAGCGGACCATGGAAGAAATCGGACGCATGCACCGGGCGGGTACGGATCCATTGCATTTCCTCAAGGATACAGGTCGCGTAATAGAGCGTCTCCGGCCACATGTTTCCGGCGCCGGCGAACATATGGTAATCTGCGCCAGCGATGATTTTGGCGTAGTCTTCGGCTTTCGGCTCAAAGGCTTGCTTAGCCTTCAAAAGCGCTTCCGGCACGGTTTGCAGTTCTGCGACCAGCTCATCGTAATTGTCGATCTCGCCGCGCGCTTTCATCACCGACAAGGCGACCAGAAGCGACTGGATGTAGAAGGACTCGGACGATGTATCGTCTTCGGCGAAATTTACCAATGCGGGATTGCCGCCAAGGCCCAGCGGCGTTTCTGCATGGCCGACCAGGGTGATCAGCGTGCAGCCGATTTCCTGGAGCTTATCCATCATCGCGACGCTTTCTTTGGTCGTGCCGGACAGAGAGGGCATGATTACAATGGAGCTCTCGGTCAGGTTCGCGGATCCGGTAAGCACAAGCTCGGCCGGGTAATCTTTGTAGACTGGAAACCCGGACCGGCGATGGAGGAGTTGCACCGCAGGCTCCATCAGATAGGCGACACCGCCGGTGCCGAGAAAATAGAGGTTGCTTGC
>JAUIDM010000370.1 GCA_030428915.1 Alphaproteobacteria bacterium
CCTCGCCGGAGCGCAGCAGGGTGGCGCGGGGCTGGCCGTCGCGGCGGCGGCGCTTACGCTTTGGGTCACGTTCGTGCCCTGCTTTCTCTGGGTCTTCGCCTTCGCGCCCTATGTCGAATGGATCGCTGCCCGCCCACGTCTGGCCGCCGCCCTTTCAGGCGTCAGCGCCGCGGTCGTCGGCGTCATCGCCAATCTGGCGATCTGGTTCGCACTGCATCTCTTCTTCGCCCGCACGGACAGTCTTGGCGCGCTGCCACTTCCGGTTCCCGATATCACGTCCTTCCGATGGCAACCCGCACTGATTGCGGGCCTTTGCGGCTGGCTTCTGCTGTTGCGGCACTGGAACCTGATCGCGGTTCTGGCTCTGGCGGCGCTTGCTGGCGCTGTCCTGTCGCAGATGCATTGACCGAGCGCGTCGAATGGGCCGCGAGGGCTCTTTCATTCCGGTTCGAATCCCTTATGCTGGCCGCCACGAAGCCACCGGAAGAGCGTGAGAGATGAGCAGAACCATCGACTACGGCAACCTCATGCACCGCGCGATGCGGGGGCTGATTTTGGAGGTTCTGCGCGGGGTCGAACGGCATGGCCTGCCTGGCGATCACCACTTCTTCATCACCTTTGACACGCGCCACCCCTCGGCCCAGTTGGCCGACTGGCTTCGCGAACGCTACCCGGAAGAGATGACCGTGGTGATGCAGCACTGGTACGATGCGCTCAGCGTCAATGAAGACGGGTTTGCCATCACGCTGAATTTCGGCGACAGCCCCGAGCCGCTTTATATCCCCTTCGATGCGATCCGCACCTTCGTCGATCCCTCGGTCGAGTTCGGCCTGCGCTTTGAAACGCAGGACAGCGATGAGGATGACGATGAAGAGGATATGAACAACGTCTCAGAGGCTGAAGAACCGCGACAGGAGGCCGAGGTCGTCAGCCTCGATAAATGGCGGAAGTGACGCTGAAGCGACGTTAGCGCCACCGTTAACGACATCGTCCTTGGCCCTCCCGTCGGAATCGCATAGCTAGGGTCCGAGATCTTTCAAGGACGGACCGTTTCCATGCCCCAGACCCGCACCGAGACCGACAGCTTCGGCCCGCTCGAGGTACCCACCGACAAGTATTGGGGGGCGCAGACCCAGCGCTCGATCATCAACTTCCCCATCGGCTGGGAGCGTCAGCCCGTCGCGATCATCCGGGCGCTTGGCGTGATCAAGCAGGCCGCGGCCGAGGTCAACATGGCGACTGGCAAGCTGGACCCCGCCATCGGCAAGGCGATGGTGCAGGCGGCCTCGGAAGTCGTTGCGGGCAAGTTCGACGACAACTTCCCGCTCGTGGTCTGGCAGACCGGATCGGGCACCCAATCGAACATGAACGCGAATGAAGTCGTGTCGAACCGTGCCATCGAGATTCTCGGCGGCGAAATGGGATCGAAGAAGCCTGTTCACCCGAACGATCACTGCAATATGGGGCAGTCGTCGAACGACACCTTCCCGACCGCGATGCATGTCGCCATCGGCATGATGGCGCGGGACACATTGTTGCCGGGCCTGCGCAAGCTGCATGGCGCGCTTGTCGCCAAGTCGGAGGAATTCAAGGACATCATCAAGATCGGCCGCACCCATACGCAGGACGCCACGCCATTGACCTTGGGCCAGGAATTCGGCGGGTATGCGCATCAGGTGAAAAAGGGGATCGAGAGGGTCGAGGCCTGCCTGCCCGACATCTACGAACTGGCGCAGGGCGGCACCGCCGTGGGCACGGGGCTGAATACGAAAAAGGGCTGGGACACGGCGATTGCGGCGAAAATCGCCGAGATCACCTCCCTGCCCTTCGTCACCGCCCCGAACAAGTTCGAAGCGCTCGCGGCGCATGACGCGATGGTCATGTTCTCGGGTGCCCTGAAAACCGTCGCGGCGAGCCTCTTCAAGATCGCCAACGACATGCGGCTTCTGGGCTCCGGTCCCCGTTCCGGTCTCGGCGAACTGATCCTGCCCGAAAATGAGCCGGGATCGTCGATCATGCCGGGCAAGGTCAACCCGACCCAGGCCGAGGCGCTGACGATGGTCTGCGCGCATGTCATGGGTAATGACGCTGCCATCGGCTTTGCCGGGTCGCAGGGGCATTTCGAACTGAACGTCTACAACCCGATGATGAGCTACAACGTCCTTCAGTCGATGCAGCTTCTGGGCGATGCGGCAGGCAGCTTCACTGACAACATGGTGGTCGGCACGCAGGCCAACACGGCACGGATCGACAAGCTGATGAAGGAAAGCCTGATGCTGGTCACGGCTCTTGCCCCTACCATCGGCTACGACAACGCGACCAAGGTTGCCAAGACGGCGCACAAGAACGGCACGACGCTGCGGGAAGAGGCCATCGCGCTTGGCTTCGTCGATGGCGAGACCTTCGACCGGATCGTACGGCCGGAACTGATGGTCGGACCGGAGGACTGATCGGGTGGCCCAAGTCGTCAACCTGAGGAGCGCGCGCAAACGCAGTGAAAAGGCGAAGGACCGGGCCAAGGCGGCGGAGAACGCCGTCCGCTTCGGCCGGTCCAAGGCCCTGAAAGAGCTGGAGCGCGCACGCGCGGACCGCGCCGCCGCCCTGATCGAGGCGCATAAGCGCGAGGACCGGGACGCTTGAGCCGACCGGTCAAGCATTCCCTGACCCTTAACGGGCACCGGACCAGCGTGTCCCTGGAAGACGAATTCTGGCGCGCCTTCCGAGAGATCGCCACGAAACGTGATGTCGCTATCAACGCGCTGGCGGCCGAGATTGACGCGGCGCGGGGGACACAGTCGGGGCTTGCAACCGCGATCCGGCTGTTCGTATTGCAAGATCTTCAGCAGAGATTGCGGGATCAGAACCGCTGATCAAAGCTCAGGCGGACACATCGTGAGGATAGAGCGCCTGACGAATCCGGTCTGCGAGCGACTTTTCCGCTGTTTCCTGATCTGTCAGCAACCGCTTCTGCGCTTTTGGCGAAAGCTCGCCGTGAAACAGCGTTTGCAGCTCTTCGCGCGATACCGTTTCAGGCTCGGGTTCAGGCTCTACGTGAATTCCGACAAAGCGCCATGACGGGATGGCTATTCTCAGCAAGCTGCGCGAGGCCGACAGAGTGGCGTCAGACGCGCCGTTGTAGTTCACATTCGGTGTCATTGCCCCTCCCCAAGAGGACACAAAACCGTCTCGTTTTTTCGTGTCGCGAATGCGGTGTCATGCCCGCGAATCGGTAACATTTCGTTACCATGCGATAGTTCGCGAATTTCCATCAATTCCCGGTTGCGGCGCAGCACTGTATTTCCTTAATTCTTCCTTAATGCGTTGCCAGACCGCAACAGTTGTGAGCATATCGTTCATTTTACTTAAATTCGGAAACAGTGCAGGGCGGAATCACGCCTATTGCCACGGGATCGCGTGGTCGGCCCATCGTTCCCTGCCCTGATGCTCAGTTCTTCACCGGGGCCAGTTCGCTTTGCAGCAAACGGGCGATTTCCTCGCGTGATACTGATACCGAAGGTTCAGGCCGAACGATGCGTTCGCCCTCGAATCCGCCAAATGCCGGAAATGCAATGCGAATACGGCCGAACGCCCCTGGTTCAACTGAGTTGTTCATGGCGTTGCCGCCGCGAAGCCAGTTCATCATTGTTACCCGCCCCCCGACGGTCGCGATTGTGCGTCGCAGTGCCCCGAAAGGCGACTGGTGAGTGAGACGCAGGCGGAACGGAAGTGGTTCATGTCCGCCGTACTCGGTTCATAGCAGATATCGCGGCGGTTGTATTCAGGTTGAGACATATGACGTTGCGTCACTTTCGGCGGATTTCCGCTTGCACGAAAAATAGTGCATACATTGCCCCAATTTCGTCGATGTTTCACGACTGATCACCACGCAACCTCCGTTATCGTCGATCTC
>JAUIDM010000371.1 GCA_030428915.1 Alphaproteobacteria bacterium
CGCCCTTTCCCGCCCCGCTTTGAGATCGACCATCGGTGCGGGATAGGTTGCGGCTGGATCCAGCCCCCAACGCTTCGGCACGGCGTCAAAATAGCTCAGCGCGGTTTCTGGCGGCGTATGCTGACCCTCGGCGATCCAGCACCGGCGGTAGGTTTGGTCCGGATCAAACTTTTCGGCCTGCGTCGCGGGGTTGAAGATGCGGAAGAAGGGCGCGGCATCCGGGCCGGACCCCGCAACCCATTGCCAGCCCATCGCGTTCGAAGCCGGATCCCAGTCGGTCAGGCAGTCGGCAAACCACTTCAGGCCTACCCGCCAGTCGGTCAGGAGGTGCTTGGTGAGGTAAGAGGCCGCGATCATGCGCGCGCGGTTATGCATGCGTCCCGTCACGAACATCTCGCGCATCGCGGCGTCAACGAAAGGTTCGCCGGTCATGCCGCGCCGCCAGCGCTCTGCGTCGTCGTTATCGCCCCGCCAAGGAAAGGCATCCCAGTCAGAGCGCCAGTTGGCGCGATCGAGTTCGGGCATGTGATACATCAGGTGACAGGCGAAATCGCGCCAGGCGAGTTCGGACAGGAACTTCTCCACCCCATTGCCGCCCGCCTCGCGCCGCGCCATCGCGGCGGACCAGATCATGCGCGGGGATATCTCGCCCCAGGCGAGGTTTTCTGACAGGCCGGAGGTCACATCGCGGGCCGGATGGTTGCGCCCCTCGGCATAGTCCCCGACCCTTTCATCCAGAAAGTCCGACAGTCGGTCGCGTGCGGCCGCCTCACCCACAACCGCGTGACCCAAGACCACCCCGGCGCCCCGGTTCATTTCGGCCCCCATCGCCCAATCGGCCAGCCGGTCAGAGCCCGGCCATCTGTCCGGCGCCGTCAGACGTTCGGGCGCGGGCAGCACGCTGCCCACATCGCGGCCCCGGATGGCACGCCAGAACGGCGAATAGACCTTGTAGGGGCCGCCCGCGCCCGTCTGTACCGTCCACGGCTCGAAAAGCACCGCGCCTGGAAAGCTCTCTGCCCCGACGCCAGCTTCCTTCAGCGCCGCCTTGACCGCGCGGTCACGTGCGATGCCGTCCCGGTCATAGACCCTCTGCCAGTGAACTGCCCCCGCTCCGGTTTCGTCGACGAGCGCCCTCAGCACATCCAGTGCCCTGCCCCGCCGCAGGATCAGCCGCGACCCGGCGTCCTTCAACGCCTCAGCGAAGCTCCGCAGCCCTTCGCCCAGCCGCCATTTCGGCGCGGCCCCCATCGCCTCGACCGTTTCGTCGTGAATGAATACCGGAATGACCGGCCCGTCCGCCGCCGCTCGGCCAAGCGCGGCATGATCGGCCAGCCGCAGATCGCGGCGAAACCAGACGATGATCGGCGTCTTGTCCATCCCAGTCTTCACTTTCTGTCCGCAAACTCTTCTCAAATGGTCTGTGACGGCGTCGAAACGTCAGAAATCGAACAAAACGGTTCGACCCCGAGATCAGTGCAGACCCGATGCACCCTAGGATACGGGCGCAGCGCCTGCGCGGATCACAACGTCTTGTCGAGCGCTGCGATCAGTCGCGCGACATCTTCCGCGCTGGTGTAATGCACCATCGACAAACGCAGAACACCCTTGGAAAGATCCACTCCCATAGCTGAAAGCGGCCTGACGGCATAGAAGTCGCCCGCCCAACAATTAATGCCATGACCGGCGAGGGCCGCGGATACGGGCTCTGCCGCGCGGTCGAGTGCAACCGCCACGGTCGGCGCCCGCCGCTGCGCGTCTCGCGGGCCGATCAGGCGCAGATCGTTCCGCTGGGCGAGGTAGTCCAGAAGCGGCTGACAGACTGCCACCTCCTGCGCCCGCATCAGGTCATGCACCCGTGCCGCGCGCCGCGCTGCATCGGGTTCGGCGGCGAAGTGGTGTGCGTGAATCGCGTCGAAATAATCGGCGATCCCAGCCGAAGCCGCGACCTGCGCGTGATCGGGACCGGCCGGCGTGAACCGCTTGTAGAGCGTCTCGCCGTTGAAATAGTGCCCCTGATTGGGCAGCCGCATCCCCAGATCCTCACGGATCACCATGATCCCCTGATGAGGGCCGTAAACCTTGTAGGCGGAGAAAAGGTAGATATCGGCCCCCAGTTCCGCCACGTTCGGCAGCCCGTGGGGCGCGTAGCTGACCCCGTCGACACAGGTCACCGCGCCCGCGTCGTGCGCCATGGCGACGATCTCGGCCACCGGATTAATCTCGGCCACCACATTCGAGCAATGCGGAAAACAGACAAGCCGCACCTTTCCATCGGCCAGCAAGGGCGAAAGCCGCGCTGGGTCAAGATGCCCGGTTGCGGGGTCGATCTTCCATTCGCGAATCTCGACCCCCTCCTCGCCCAGCCGCCGCCAGGGACCGGAGTTCGCCTCGTGATCCTGATCGGTGACAACAATCGCCTCGCCCGGCGTCAAGTGCTGCCGGAAGGCCTGTGCCAGCACATAGGTGTTCTGCGTGGTCGAGGGGCCGAAGCTGACCGCATGGACCTTGACCCCCATCATCTCGGCCAACCGCGACCGCGCCTCGTCCATCTCGGCGCCACCTGCGGCCGATGCTCCGTAGGGTCCGTAGGGCTGCACCTTGCGTTCCCGGTAGAACCGGGTCAGCCGGTCGATTACCTGCTGGCAGGCGTAAGACCCGCCCGCATTCTCGAAAAAAGACTTGTCCTTGAGTTCCGGCACGGAAAAGGCCGGAAACTGATCCCGCACGAATTTCAGATCCAGGGTTGTCATCCATCTCTCCACTCTTTATCCGCCCCGGCGCCTTGCCATACGGCAAGGTGATGCCGAGCCATGGCAGGTCTTCCAGCCGAGCCGGTGCCCCGATGTGAAGAGCCGGCAGACCCCGGAGTAACCACGCGGGATCGCGAGATTGATAGCCGCGCCATTTGCGGAAGTAAACGACGACCGGCCCCGAGTAACTTTGCAGGCTGTGGTACTTGCCCCAATAATGGTCTAAAAGCGTCATGTAATGTCGCAAACGCGCACGATATTACCGCATCTTGGGCCGACCCGCCAATCTCGAACGTTAGGGTCGGTGAACAGGCTCCCGGACAGGATGGTGTGCGGCCAAAAGTCCGGCATTCGCCAAACCGACCGCATCCGGCCGGAACGACAAGAAGGAGGGCAAATGTACCAGAAGATCATGGTTCCCGTGGACCTGCGGCATGCCGACAGGATGGGGAAGGCGCTGAGAACCGCCGCCGACCTCGCCGGTCTATACGGGGCGAGCGTTACCTATGTCGGCGTCACCGGCCCTGAGCCGAGCGAACTTGGCCATAATCCGGGCGAATTCGCCGCCAGGCTCGACAGTTTCGCGGCGGCCCAAGCTGAAATCGGCGGGCATTCTGCCGAGTCACACATGGTGATCAGCCAGGATCCGACAGTCGAAATGGACAAAGCCCTGCACGATGCCGTCGAGGCAACCGGCTCAGATCTCGTAGTGATGGCGACGCATCTGCCCAACGTGACGGACTATGTCTGGGCCTCTCATGGCGGCACGCTGGCGCTGCATGCCGAGGCCTCGGTCATGCTGGTCCGTGGATAAGACAGAACAAGACGCGACAGGAGGAGCCGCATGACGGACCCGAACACCAATCAAGGCATTCCCGAACCCGAGGGCGAGGCAGGGATCATCGAAACCGATTACACGATCGGTCAGGACAATGTGGAGGGCCAGGTCGGCCCCTTCGGCTTCGACGTCCACAACCCGGTCTTTCTGGTCTCGGGCCTGGCGATCGTCGCCTTCGTCTTCTATGCACTGGCCCTGCCCGAACAGGCGTCGGCAGTCTTTGGCTGGCTCAGGCCGTGGCTGACCTCGACGTTCGACTGGTTCTTCCTTGGCGCGGCCAATGTCTTCGTCATCTTCTGCCTCTTCCTCATCGTCA
>JAUIDM010000372.1 GCA_030428915.1 Alphaproteobacteria bacterium
GAACGTAACCACGACTTCCAAACCGGTGAATGCCCAATGTATCCGCAAATGCGCGGCGACTTCCCGTAGGAACGAAAAGGATCACCACGACAAGAACGGCAGCCAAGGGCGTAAACATGGTGAGCGCCAAAGCGCCTTCGCCGAGTTCAGCACCGAACACTGCTATCGCAAGGGCGAGGCCAAATGCGACGACATAGTACACGACTGCTGCGTTGATCGTGCTCTTGGTCATGCCGGAGCTGCTTTGAAGCGAAAAGCGGAGAACCCTTGAAGGGCGATGCGGTGAAAACTGTCAACAAGCAGCCGCATTTATAGCACGCACGCGGCTTCCCAAACAGGCAGAAGTTTCCGTGCTGTCGGTCGAACGATGCGACCATCTTCGGCTCGCCGCCGGACCGTTACACCAACCGCTCCACCTCCTTCGCCGCCCGGACGAAATCCGCGAACAGCGGATGGGGTGCGAAGGGTTTGGATTTCAGTTCCGGGTGGAACTGGACGCCGATGAACCACGGGTGGTCCTTCCATTCGACGATCTCGGGCAGGCGCCCGTCCGGGCTCATCCCGGAAAAGACCAGCCCGCAGTTTTCAAGCTTCTCGCGGTATTTCACGTCCACCTCATAGCGGTGGCGGTGGCGTTCCTCGATCACGGTGCCGCCATAGACCTCGGCGACGCGGGAGCCCGCTTTCAGATGCGCGGTATAGGCGCCAAGCCGCATCGTGCCGCCCTTGTCGTCGTCGACCTTGCGGGCGACCATGTGGTTGCCCTGGATCCATTCCTTGAGGTGATAGACCACAGGCTCGAAGCGCTTTTCGCCCTTTTCGTGGTCGAATTCCTCTGACCCGGCCTTGGTCACGCCCGCCATGTTGCGCGCGGCCTCGATCACCGCCATCTGCATGCCAAGGCAGATGCCCAAGTAGGGGATCTGCTTTTCCCGGGCAAACTGGGCGGCCTTGATCTTGCCCTCGGTGCCCCTTTCGCCGAAGCCGCCGGGGACGAGGATGGCGTGGAAGCGTTCGAGATACGGCGCCGGGTCCTCGCGTTCGAAGATCTCGGCGTCGATCCATTCCGACTTGACCCGAACGCGGTTGGCCATGCCGCCATGGGTCAGCGCCTCGGCGATCGACTTGTAGGCGTCTTCAAGCTGGGTGTACTTGCCGACGATGGCGACGCGGACCTCGCCCTCGGCATTGGTCAGCCGGTCCATCACGTCTTCCCAGCGCTCCATGTTGGGCTTTGGCGCGGGCGCGATGCCAAAGGCGTCGAGAACAGCCTGATCGAGCCCCTCGCGGTGATAGGCGAGCGGGGCCTCGTAAATCGTCTTCAGATCATAGGCAGGGATGACCGCATCGGGGCGGACATTACAGAAAAGCGCGATCTTGGCGCGTTCCTTTTCAGGGATCGGCTGTTCGGAGCGGCAGACGAGCACATCGGGGGCAAGGCCGATCGACTGGAGTTCCTTGACCGAGTGCTGGGTGGGTTTGGTTTTGAGTTCTCCGCTCGCCGCGAGATAAGGCAGGAGCGTGAGATGCATCAGGATCGACTGGCCGCGCGGGCGTTCGTGGATGAACTGGCGGATCGCCTCGAAGAAGGGCAGGCCTTCGATATCGCCGACGGTGCCGCCGATCTCACAGAGCATGAAATCGACCTCGTCATCGCCGATCCTGAGGAATTCCTTGATCTCGTTCGTGACGTGGGGAATGACCTGGATCGTCTTCCCCAGGTAGTCGCCGCGGCGCTCCTTCTCCAGCACGTTGGAATAGATGCGGCCCGAGGAGATGGAATCGGTCTTGCGCGCATGGACGCCGGTGAAGCGTTCGTAATGACCGAGGTCGAGGTCGGTTTCGGCCCCGTCATCGGTGACGAAGACCTCGCCATGTTCGAAGGGCGACATCGTGCCGGGATCGACGTTCAGATAGGGGTCGAGCTTGCGGAGCCTGACGGAATAGCCGCGCGCCTGCAGAAGCGCGCCGAGTGCGGCGGAGGCCAGCCCCTTGCCGAGCGAGGACACCACACCGCCGGTGATGAATACGTAACGCGCCATTGGTGGAACTCCCCGTGATTGCCTCAAGTTTCTTGGGTTTGCGGCATCACTCGGCGACGCTGCATCACGGGATTTAAGCAGTAACAGATTCGCGAGCTGCCCGCAACCAGACCGCAAGGTGTAGTGGTGGGCTTTGACCGAGGGGTCAAAGCGTGGTGGTCGGGTCTAGTCCGCCGGGGGCGGGGTCACGGGGGCGTCGCCGGTCGTGGGCGGCAGCAGGTCGCCTTCGGGCAGGGCCGGGGTGGCCGGTGCATCGGCGGCATCGGGCGCGGTGGTCGTGGTTGCATCGAGAACCGAGACACCCTTGGCGTTCCGCGCCGCGACGATGGTGAGCGCGAGCGACGTGACCATGAAGCCCACGCCGAAGATCCATGTGAGCTTGGTCAGCGCATTGGCCGCGCCGCGCGCCGACATCGCTCCGCCGCCCGACATAAGGCCGCCGCCCTCGGACCGCTGCAGCAGCACCACCCCGATCAGGAGCAGCGCGAGGATCAGCAGAACGGTGAGCAGTACGTTTTCCATCGGGATCAGGCCTTCGGTCGTCGTGACGCGCCTATCTAGGCGCATGGGCAGCGGGGTGCAAGGCGTTTCGGGGCGTGACGTGGCGAAGACGGCGTGGCGGGTCGCGATGCTTGCAGCCTTCTTGCGGCCCTGCCGATCCATCGTTCGTGCGGGGTGCCCATTAGGCATGGGCGGCAAAGTGGAGCCGCCCATGGAAAGTGGACGCCGACGAGCCGCGTGGCAATCCCGCTTGGAGCCAAGAGTTGCCAGTTGGATTGGCCAACAAATTCTTGACATGCGCAAGGCGAATGCCGGACCAAACGTCAAGTTGCGCTGTCTGATCCGGATGGGACTTTAGGGTGGATTTTTCTGAACGGACCGAAGGCGTAGTGGATCAGATTATCGACCTGTTTGCCGCGACCTTCGCCGCGTCTGAAGGCGCTGAAGAAGGTGCGTTGATCAGCAACCTCGTTGGTAAACTGTTGAGCAACACGCCGCAGGCGGACATTTATGTCTTCACTGCGCATGACCGCGGGGAGATCATTGGCGGGGCGGTTTTTTCCCGCCTCATCTATGCAGACGATCCTCGTTCCGTTTTCATCTTATCCCCGATGGCCGTTGCGACTGACCGGCATCGGCAGGGGATTGGGCAGGCTCTTCTGAACCACGCATTGGCTGTGCTGCGTGATGACGGCGTTGCTGTGGCGATTACCTATGGTGATCCTGCATTCTATGGCAAGGTTGGGTTCCTGCCCCTCGACGAAGACACTGCTGCGGCGCCCTTGCCGCTTCGTTTCCCTGTGGGGTGGATCGGGCAGTCACTAACGGACGAGCCATTGCGCGCTCTGAAGGGCAAATGCACTTGCGTTGCTGCCCTGAATGACCCGGCCATATGGTGAAAAGCATCACCTGCAACATACATCCTAGCCAAACTTACACGTTGTCCCGTCACTTGACCTTTGATTCGCGTTTGCAAATGGCAGGTTTTGTAAGACGTGACGTCGTTGGGGCTGCCGCGCGCCTCAAACGCTTGCCCCCATTTCACCGTCGCGCGAACATAAGCGTGAAATGGAAATGGGGGATGCATGAAACCGGTCAACTGGGGTGTTCTTGGCGCCGCGAAATTCGCGCGCGAACATATGGCGCGGGCGATCCACGAGGCGGAGGGCGCGCGGTTTCATTCGCTCGCCACCTCCGATCCGGCGAAGGCCGCGCCGTTTTCGGCTTTCTGCCCGGACGTGAAGGTTCACGCCTCCTACGAGGCACTGCTGTCCGATCCGGAGGTCGAGGCGGTCTATATCCCGCTTCCCAATCACCTGCACGTCGACTGGACGCTGAAAGCGCTTGAG
>JAUIDM010000373.1 GCA_030428915.1 Alphaproteobacteria bacterium
TCGACATCCATGGAAGGCGTCCTGGTCGCCGATGCGCTTATGGAAATCCGACCGCGCGCCAAGCGCCTGCGCAAGAACCGCAGGCTCTACAAACGTTTCATCGAACAGATCCCGGGTCAGCGCTTCGTCTTGCCTGTCGAGGTGCAGGAACGTGTCTTGGAGAAGTCCCGCGCGGATCTGGAGGCGGTGAACGACTGGTTCGGTCTGGGCATCACGCCGGGACAGATCAGGCCCGCGCCCGACCTTTGCCTCGAACCGCAAACGGCGATGTGGATGGCGCGGCTGATCGATGGGATTGTGGAAACCTGCGACAGCGCCACGCAGAAAGCCCTTCTGCGCTAGGGTTTGCCAGTGTCGAAGCCGGGTTCCATGGCCCAGGACGGAGGCTTCGTGCGTGCCACAAAGCGATTGCGGGCAGTCCGGCTTTGTCCTATAGCGTCCGCAACGCACCCGTAGCTCAGCTGGATAGAGTGCTGCCCTCCGAAGGCAGAGGTCACAGGTTCGAATCCTGTCGGGTGCGCCATCTTTCATTTCTTTCATTCAAGCTGCTGCCGTTGCGCCATATCAATGTGCGCAAGCTTTCGGGGGCGTATGCTTCCTGTCGGACAATTCAGTGGGGAGCATTCCATGGCCAGAGCTCAAGCAAAACACACCGATCCGCAATCCGCGACGACAGACATCGTCAGCGCCTTCACCGACCTCCAGAAGGCGGGACCGGCCGATGTTATGGCGTTCTATACTGCGCTGATGGAGGGGGTCGGCGATATCAGTGCCGAGGTGGCGCAATTCGTATCCGAGCGCATGGCGGAGGATATCCGCACCCAGCAGGAGGTTCTGAGCTGCTCAAATCCGACAGATCTGATGCAGGTCCAGATGCGGTTTCTGCAGAAGGCGTTCGATCAGTATGCCGCCGAGACCGGCAAGCTCGTCTCGATCGGCAATGCGGCGTTGACCGGGGCACTCACCCGCCACTTGCACAAGCGGGCGAAGGACAACACTCCGTTGTGACGAAAATGAAAAAGGCGCCGGATGCGGCGCCTTTGGATTCCGTCGGAAGCGGGGGCTCAGCTGCCCCAGGTCCGGATCGGACCGCAATCCATGTGAACGAAGTTGGAGCGGGAATATTTGCCGACACCGCCCGCTTCGCAGGCCGAGGCCGCGCGGTACATCTGGCTGACCGAGCGCGACCGCAGCCGTAGATCGGCAGCCTGCGCCTTCATGTGCAGCGAATTGCGCGCGACACCGCGCGACGAAGAACGCAACAGGGCGTTGGTCTGGGGCGTCCGGTAGCCCGACAGAAGCATGTAGGGTTCATTCACGTCGAGAAGGCGATGTGCGGCTGCGGCAATGTCGATTGTGCGGGGATCGACGTCCTTCTTAGCGTCCGACCGCCAGTCGCGCATGAAATAGGTGATCTCGTTCAGGGCTTCCGGCACGTATTTTCCATCGATCCAGTAGATCGTGTCTATGCTCTCGCCGGTGCGGCCAGAGTACATTCGGATACGGCGAATATCCCCGCTGCCGCGCAGAAAGCCGAAAGCGTTGGCATAGGTCGGTGCGGCGGTTACCGCAGTCGCGGCAAAGGCTGCAATAAGTCCTCGCCGGGTGAATCCCATAGCTGAACGATCTGTCATGGCGTAATGCCTGTCCCGTAACTTCGACCGCCTTTTCGGCGGTTCGCTCGTAGAGTTATCCCCAAGTGCTGGTATCTTATGACACAAGACGATTCTTCCGCCAACCGCCCAATTGTTCGCGGATTCGAATTTCAAGCGCGATCGGCAAAAAATCGCTGAAAATGGCTTCGCTGGCCGATTTTGTCAATGAAACCACACGGCCGTTGCCAAAAGGCGACATCGGATGATGGTCGTGATGCTCTCATTCCGCATCGTGAATGGACTTGATTGGGGATTTTGTCGACAGTGGGTGCATATGATGGGAAACGGTTTGTAGGGTCATGCGCACATATCTAGGTCAGCGCACAGGTAAGCTGAGAGTGGTCCATATCGTTTTTGCGCTGATTGCCTTGTGCTTGGCGCCAATGCCATTGCAGGCAAACGATCTTGCCTATCGTCAGGCTGTCGCAGAGGAAGCGGCTGCCGACCCGGCCCTGGCGGAGTTCTACCGCGAACGGGATTATGCGCCTTTGTGGACGACCGGGGCCGATGCTGGTCGGCGCGAGGCATTCTTTCGCGCACTTGCGACGGCGGGCGATCACGGCCTGCCCGCCGGCACGTACGGCTCCGCTGACTTGCGCGCGCGCTTCGCCACCCTGACCTCCGAACGACAGCGCGGCCGGCTGGAAGTCGCGATGACCGCGGCCCTGCTGGACTATGCGGCGGACGTGCAGACCGGCACGCTGACGCCTGCCGCGGTAGACCCGGGCATCGTCCGCGAAGTGCCCCGCCGCGATCCACTCGCGACCCTTCGCAGTTTTGCCTCCGCCGAACCGCGCGCCTTCCTGCGCGAGTTGCCGCCGCAGAGCCGCGAATACGAACAGCTCCGCCGCGCGATGCTTGACCTGCGCCGTATAATCGCCGCCGGTGGCTGGGGCGCGACGGTTGCCGAAGCGAAGCTCGAACCAGGCGACAGCGGGCCGCACGTCGTTGAGCTGCGCGACCGTCTCATCCGCATGGGATACCTGAACCGCACCGCGACCCAGGACTATGACGGTGTCATTCAGAAGGCGGTGCAACGTTTTCAGATCGAGCACGGGCTCGCGCCCGATGGTATCGCCGGGGCGGGCACCCTGTCAGAAATCAATACCAGCGCCGAGGCGCGCCTGCGTTCCGTTCTGGTGGCGCTGGAGCGCATGCGCTGGATGAACGGCATCTCGCTCGGAAAGCGCCATATATGGGTGAACCTGCCAGATTTCACCGCCAAGGTGATCGACGATGGCAAGGTGACGTTCGAGACTGTGACGGTCGTTGGCATGAACCAGCACGACCGCCGCAGTCCGGAATTCTCCGACATGATGGAGCATATGGTCGTAAACCCGACCTGGAACGTCCCACGCTCGATCACGGTGAAGGAATATCTGCCGATGCTGCAGAAGAACCCGCGCGCGGCAGGGCACCTGAAGATCACCGACCGGCGCGGCAGGGTAGTGGACCGCAGCCAGGTCGACTTCACACAGTTCACCGCCCGGAACTTTCCGTTCGCCATGTCACAGCCGCCGTCCAATTCCAATGCGCTGGGGCTTGTGAAGTTCATGTTCCCGAACAAGTGGAACATCTACCTGCACGATACACCGTCGAAATCGCTCTTCCAGAAAGAGGTGCGTGCCTTCAGCCATGGCTGCATCCGGCTCGGGCAACCCTTCGAGTTCGCCTATACCCTGCTCGCCCGGCAGAGCGACGACCCACAGGGGGATTTCCGCCAGTATCTGAATTCGGGCCGTGAAACGACCGTGCCGCTGGAACAGCCGGTGCCAGTGCACCTGGTCTATTTCACCGCCTGGCCATCTCCCCGGGGCGAAATCGAATATCGCCGCGACGTCTATGGCCGCGATGCGCGGGTTTTCGACGCACTGATCGCGGCCGGGGTGGCAATGCCCGAGCTTCAGGGCTAATTCTGTCGCCGGGGGCGCTGGCCCCCCGCCTGGCAGGAGATCGCAATGCATCAATCTCATTCTGTCGCAGAGATCGCCGAGGCGCTTGGCGCCCCGGCTGAGGGCGATCTGGGCCTGCGTATTACCAGCGCTGCCGAACCGGCTATGGCTGGTCCGGACCAGCTTGCGCTGGCGATGGATCAGAAATACGCCGCCGGGCTTGCCGAGGGCAGGGCGCGGGCAGCCGTTCTGTGGCAAGGGGCGGATTGGCAGGCGCTGGGCCTGAAGGCCGCGATCTTCGTC
>JAUIDM010000374.1 GCA_030428915.1 Alphaproteobacteria bacterium
GCGACCAAGCTCCGCCCAGCCTTCGGTCACTCGGACGAGAAGGCTGACAGCGTCATGATCGAGGCGGAGTGCAAAACCGGGCTTCATCTCGGCGCAAGTAGCATTTTCGCCGCTTTCACCAAAGCGACCTTGGACATTGCTCCGTCCTAAAGCAGAATCCCGCCCATGAAAAGTCGCCGCCGCCAAGGATCGGCTTGCGGTGCGCGTCAAAGAGGCGATGATTGATGCGCAACAAGGAGGCTTTCATGCGCTTTATCGGTATTCTGTCGGCTTTCGTGATCCTGGCCCTGCCAGCCGTCGCCGAAACACCTGTTGCCACGATTGCCGTGACCGGAGAGGGGCGGGTCGAGGCCTCGCCCGATATGGCGACCCTGTCGCTCGGCGTGGTGACGGAGGGCCGGACGGCGGCCGAGGCGCTGGACGCCAATACGGATGCCGTGGCGGCGATGATTGCGCGGCTCAAAAGCGCGGGTATCGAGGATCGCGATCTTCAGACGTCGGGCCTGTCGCTGGGGCCGCGCTACAATTATTCCAGTTCGTCGGGCGAGTCGCCGACAATCACGGGCTATTCGGCGCAGAACATGGTGACGGTGCGCATCCGCGCGATCGACACGGTGGGCGCGGTGCTGGATGGCGCGGTGTCCGACGGGGCCAATACGCTGAACGGCCTGACCTTCGGCATGCAGGACAGCGAAGCGCTTCTGGACGAGGCGCGACGTCTGGCTGTCGCGGATGCGGCACGCAAGGCGGGGCTTTACGCCGAGGCGGCGGGGGTGACCCTTGGCCGCGTGATCTCGATCAGCGAGCCGGGCGGGGTTCAGCCGCCGATGCCGATGATCATGGCAGAGGCCGCCTTCGCAAAGGGCGGAGATGTTCCCGTTGCGACGGGCGAGGTCAATCTCTCGGCCGCCGTTTCCATCATTTACGAGATCGCAGAATAAGTCTTAGGGGCGAAGCAAGGTGGGTTCGACCCCACCTTGCAGCCGTCAGGCAGTTGCCTTGGCCAGCGCCTGATCAAGATCGGCGATGATGTCGTCGGCATTCTCGATCCCGATAGAAACCCGGACAACGTTCGGGGCCGCCCCCGCTGCCTTCTGCTGCTCTTCGGTCAGCTGGCGGTGGGTGGTGGAGGCCGAATGGATGATCAGCGAGCGGGTATCGCCGAGATTGGCGACGTGGCTGAACAGCTCCAGCGCGTCCACGAGCTTCACACAAGCCTGATAGCCACCCTTGACCGCGAAGGTGAACAGCGCGCCCGCGCCTTTCGGGTAGAGTTTCTTCGCCCGGTCCGCATAGGGCGAAGAGGCGAGACCGGCATAGGTCACGTAGTCCACGCGCGGGTCGTTCTCCAGCCATTCGGCGACCTTCCTGGCGTTTGCCACGTGTCGTTCCATCCTGAGGCTCAGCGTCTCGATCCCCAGCAGCGTGTAATGCGCGGCCTGGGGATTCATCGTCATCCCAAGGTCGCGCAGGCCAATGGCGATTGAATGGAAGGTGAAGGCGAGCGGCCCGAAGGTCTCATGGAACTTGAGCCCGTGATAGGCGGGTTCGGGCGCCGACAGCGAGGGGAACTTGTCCGAGGCTGACCAGTCGAACTTGCCCGAGTCGACGATGGCGCCGCCGGTCACTGTGCCGTTGCCGGTGAGGTATTTCGTGGTCGAATGGACAACGAGGGTCGCCCCCATCTCTATCGGGCGGCAGAGATAGGGCGTGGCAGAGGTGTTGTCGACGATGAGGGGCACGCCGGCCTCGTCCGCAACCTTGGCAAGCGCCGGGATGTCGGTGACATAGCCGCCGGGATTGGCGATGGATTCGCAGAAGATCGCGCGGGTGTCGCCGTCGATGGCCGCAGCCACCGCGTCGAGATCATCGGTATCGACGAATTTCGCCGACCAGCCGAAGCGTTTGATCGTCTGGCTGAACTGCGTGACCGTGCCGCCGTAGAGACGGGTCGATACGACGATATTGCAGCCCGGCCCCATCAAGGGGAAAAGCGCCATGATCTGCGCAGCATGACCGGAGGAACAGCAGACCGCGCCCTGACCGCCTTCCAGCGTCGCGATGCGTTCGGCGAGCGCGGCGACGGTCGGGTTGGTCAGGCGGGAATAAATGTACCCCACTTCCTGAAGGTTGAAGAGTGCTGCCGCGTGATCGGCATCGCGGAAGACATAGGCCGTCGTCTGATAGATCGGCACCTGCCGGGCGCCGGTTGCCGGATCGGGTCGGGCGCCCGCATGGATTTGTAGCGTGTCGAAACCGTAGGTCTTGGCCATTCCTGTCTCCCTGAAAGATTTGACGGCGACGTTAGGCCAAGGTCAGGAGAGGTACAACACTCCGCGATGCGCGCGGCGACAGCGGCTATCGGTCAGGTCCCGCGCCGTGGCGCTTGCCAATTCCCACTTCACCGTAGCCCAAAGGTTCGGCTCCATTTGATGCAAGGTTTGTTGTGCAACCTGGCAGGAACCCCGCTACGAGGGCAAAAATGGTCAAAAATCTAATCTTTTGCATGCTTACCTCCTATGTTGACCAATAACGCCCCTCTCCCTTGTTGGGGTCCGGGCAGTCACGAGGATGTCAGCTGCCTACAAGCTGGTGTGACCGTCAGATCACCGGCCCGAGAGCCGGATCACCGCGCGCTGGTCGCCACGCCGGACATCGATACGCCAGCTTGTGCCGCCTTTGGCAATGACCGCAATCAGATCATCGGGCGTCGCGACAGGGAGTCCGTTCACGGCCAGCAGGATATCTCCGGGGCGAAGTCGCGTCCGCTGGGATGGCCCCGCAACCTCAGTCACCACGACACCTTCGGCGGTCAGGGGCAGGCCGAGGCGGTCAATCAGAGCAGGGCCGAGCGGCGCGACGACGAGACCCGCAAAGACGGTGCCAGCCGGCATTGAGAGCGTTTCCACCTCCATTCCCGGTGCTTCGGTCAGCGCGATACGCGCCGTCGCCTTCACCCCGTCGCGCCAGTAACTGATGTCGGCGCTGCCGCCTGGGCCAAGCACGGCGAGGCGGTAGTCAAGCTCCTGCGGACCGTCGATGTTTTGTCCGCCGATATCGGTCAGCACATCGCCCGCGATCAGGCCAGCCTTCGCAAAGGGGCTTTCGGGATGCATCTCGCGGATCGCAACGCCGCCCGGTCCGGGCAGGCCGAGGGCTTCGGCCAGATCGGCATCGACGGGCTGCACATCGACGCCCGGCCATGGCCGGGCGAAGTCGACGGCCCCGGCCGCCGCCTGGCGCACATATTGCGCGACAAGGTCGGAAGGGATGGCAAAGCCGATGCCGTTCGACCCGCCGGAGCGTGTCAGGATCGAGGTGTTTATTCCAAGGAGCCGTCCCTCGATATCCACCAGCGCGCCGCCGGAATTGCCCGGATTGATCGCGGCATCGGTCTGGATGAAGTACCCCCGCCCGTGCCCCATCCCGCCGCCGGGCCGCGCAAGTCCCGAGACGATGCCCGAGGTGACCGTCTGGCCGACGCCGAACGGGTTGCCGATGGCCAGAACCAGATCGCCGACCTCTGCATTGTCGGCCTCGGCAAGCTCGAGCGCGGGCAGGTCTTTCGCCCCGTCGAGCCGGATTACCGCCAGATCGGCTGCCTCGTCGGCGAGGATCACCCGGCCTGAAAACTCCCGCCGGTCGGTCAGCACCACGCGGATATCCTCGGCCCCGCCGACGACATGGTAGTTCGAGACCACGATGCCATCGGGCGACAGGATCACGCCCGAGCCGAGCGAGTTCTGCACGCGCGGCACGGTCTGGCCGAAATCGAAGAGCTGGGAAAAGAACGGATCTCCGGCAAAAGGGCTGAGGCGTAGGGCCACGATGCGGCTGGCGTAGATATTGA
>JAUIDM010000375.1 GCA_030428915.1 Alphaproteobacteria bacterium
CCAGATCGGTTCATAGCCCGACGCATCGGCATCTGTCGCATCCACCTCCAGCATCACGACACGGCGCGCAGGACCATTGCTGTCGCGCTCGGCCATGGCGGCATTCTTGCCGATGAACGCGCCCTTTTCCCAAGCAATCCAGCGGTCCATGCCGGTTTCCGCTGGCGTATAGGCCTGGGTGAATTCGCGGCTCCAGATGCCGAAGGACTTTTCCAGCCGCAGCGAAAGGAGGGCGTTGAAGCCGACCTCGCGCAGACCGTCACCGGCACCCGCATCCAGCAGCATACGTCGTAGCGCGATGTGTTCGGCCGCCGAGCAGTGGATTTCATAGCCAAGCTCACCGGCGACCGACAAGCGGCCGACCTTGGCCCGGATCAGACCCACGTCGAAGGTGCCGCAACCCATGAAGGGAAGGTCTGCGATCGGGCCATCGGTCAGTTTCCCGATCACAGTGCGGCTCATCGGGCCGGACAGGCTGAACCCGACGGTCGCATCAGAGATGTCGCGCAGTTCCACGCCCTCGCCCGCATGGTCGGCAAACCAGCGCAGATGCCAGGCGCGGAGGTAATAGCTGCCCATGATCCACCAGGTTCCGTCGCCCCAGTTGAAGACGGTCAGGTCGCCCTTGAGCTTGCCCTCCTCTGACAGCATCGGCGCCAGCCGCGCGCGCCCCGGACCCGGCAGTTTGCAGGCCATGATCCGGTCAAGCCATGCCTCGGCACCTGGCCCGGTCACCTCGAACCGTGAGAAACCCGAGATGTCGAGCAGACCGGCAGCCTCGCGCACCGCGCGGCATTCCTCGGCGACGAGAGGGAAGGCATTCGACCGCTTCAGCGTGGGCTTTTCCTCGAACCCGTCCGGCGCGAAGTAGAGCGGCAGTTCCAATCCATAGCTCGCGCCCCAGCGGCATCCGGCCACCGTCATCTCGCTATACGCCGGCGACATCTTCAACGGACGCCCGGCGGGAAGCTGTTCGTTAGGATAGGTCATCACGAAGCGGCGTGTATAGAACTGGCCGGTCGTCTGGCGGATGAACTCCTTGTTCTCGGCAAAGGCACCGTAACGCGCCACGTCCATGCCAAAGATATCCGCCTCCGGCTCACCTTCGATGATCCATTCGGCAAGGCTCTTGCCGACGCCACCGCCCTGCAGGAAACCCGCCATGACCGCGCAGGCGCACCAGTAGCCGGGCTTGCCGCGCACCGGGCCGACCAGCGGGTTGCCGTCGGGCGAGAAGGTGAAGGCGCCGTTAACCCAGGTCTTGATCCCGGCCTTCTGCAACACCGGATAGCGTTCGAAGCCGAGCGTCAGTTCGCGTTCGATCCGGTCGGGGTCTTCCTGCTGCAACTGGAACCCGTATTCCCACGGCGCGCCGTCCATCATCCAGTGCTGGTGGTCGATCTCATAGATGCCCAGAAGCATCCCCTTCTGGTCCTGCCGCATATAGGTGAAGCCTTCGAGGTCGACGACCAGAGGCACCTCGTGATCCAGTTCGGCGATCTCGGGGATCGTTTCGGTGATCAGGTAATGGTGGTTGAGGGGCGAGACCGGCAGCTCGATCCCCGCCATCCGGCCGACCTGCTTGGCCCAGAGACCGGCAGCATTGACGACGTGTTCACAGGTGACGGTGCCTTTCTCCGTCACGACCTGCCAGCCCTCGGCGGTCTGGTTCAGTTCCAGCACCCGGTTGTGCTCGATCACCGTCGCGCCGCGTTTCTTGGCGGCGCCGGCATAGGCCTGTACGGTCCCGGTCGTATCGACATAGCCTTCGCGGTCGGCCCACATGCCGCCGAGGATGCCGTGGGTGGACATGACAGGGCACTTTTCCTTGGCTTCCTCGGGAGTGATCAGGCGCACGTCTTCGATCCCGATGGACTGGAAGGTGCGGTAGGCCGATTGCAGCCATTCCCAGCGGTCGGGCGTTCCGGCCAGTGTCATGCCGCCCGTCATGTGCATGCCGACGGACTGGCCGCTTTCCTTTTCGATCTCGCTCAGAAGGTCGATCGTATAGGCCTGTAACGAGGCGATGTTCGGATCGGCGTTCAGCGCATGAAACCCGCCTGCCGCGTGCCAGGACGACCCCGCCGTCAGCACCGAACGTTCAATCAGGCAGACATCCGTCCAGCCCAGCTTGGCCAGATGATAGAGTACCGAGGTGCCGACAACCCCACCCCCGATCACGACGACCCTGTAGTGCGACTTCATGCGGAACACTCCCCTCCTGGCATTTTCAGCCAAGTCGTAGCAGCGAACTCGGCGACCTGTCCAGACAGAAGTGAACAGATGTATTTCACCAATTAAATTGACATTCTTTATGATCTGACGACAGATTACGGACACTAATGTACAATGATGTCACGCTTGCTTTCGTCAATCTGGGAGGATCGGAAATGAAAGACGCATCGACTCGACAGCTTCACCCCCTTGTTGCCATGTATGCGCGCGAGCATGCGGCCGGACAGATGAACCGGAGGGAATTCATTGCCCGTGCCACGGCACTCGGTACGTCGGCGGTGGCCGCTTACGGCGCCATCGGCCTGGCCATGCCGACCCCGGCGCAGGCCGCCCCGTCACGCGGCGGTACGTTGCGGGTGAACATGGAGACGAAGGCGCTGAAGGACCCGCGGACCTGGGATTGGACGGAGTATGCCAATTTCTGCCGCGGCTGGCTCGACTACCTCGTCAACTTCAACCGTGACGGATCGGTCAGCGGCAGCCTTCTGGAAAGCTGGGAAGCGAACGAAACGGCGGATCAGTACACGCTGCATCTGCGTCAAGGGGTGACCTGGAGCAATGGCGACGCCTTCACGGCTGAAGACGTGCTGCACAATTTTGTCCGCTGGGCCGACGGCAACGTTGAAGGCAACTCGATGGCGACACGTGTCGCGGCGTTGCAGAATCCGGAGACGAAGCAACTGAATGACGGCGCGGTCGAGATCATCGACGACCACACCCTCCGGCTGAATCTTCTCTCCTCCGACATCTCGATCATCGCGGCCTTGTCCGACTACCCGGCGGCGGTCGTGCATCGCAGCTACGACAGTGGCGACCTTCTCGACAACCCGATCGGGACCGGGGTCTACTACCCCGAAAGCTACGATGTCGGCGTGTCCGGCGTTCTTGTCCGCAACCCGGACATGACCCATTGGCGTGGCGGCGGGTGGCTGGACCGCATCGAATTTATCGACCTCGGCACCGACCAGTCCGCGCTTCTCGCCGCCGCCGAAAGCGACGAGATCGACCTGACCTATCGGACCGATGGCGACTATGTCGAAGCCTTCGATTCCATCGGCTGGACGAGGACCGAGGTGGTGACGGCCAACACGATCGCCGTGCGGTTCAACCAGCTGTCGGCGCCCTATGACAATCGCGATGTGCGCAAGGCGATCCAGATGGCGGTATCGAACGCGCAGGTGCTGGAGCTGGCGATCTCCGGGCTCGGCCTTCCGGCGGAAAACCACCATGTCTGCCCGATCCACCCGGAATATGCCGAACTGCCGCCGATGCTGCACGACCCCGCAGCCGCCAAGGCCATGATCGACGCGGCCGGACACGGTGACACGGAGTTTGAGCTGATTTCGATCGACACCGACTGGCAGGCCAATACCTGCGACGCAGTTGCTGCGCAGATGCGGGATGCGGGCATCAACATCAAGCGCACGATCCTGCCCGGGGCGACCTTCTGGAACGACTGGACGAAATATCCGTTCTCGGCGACCGAATGGGGCCCTCGCCCGCTTGGCGTCCAGGTTCTCGCGCTCGCTTACAAGTCCGGTGTGCCGTGGAACGAAAGCGGTTTTGCCAACGCGGAGTTCGATGAGCTCTTG
>JAUIDM010000376.1 GCA_030428915.1 Alphaproteobacteria bacterium
TGATGCCTTGCGGGTGAAGATCCGCGATGCCGACAGCCGGATGGTCAAGAACAAGGCCGTTTACATCGCCTTGGGCGTTACCCGGGAGGGGGAGCGCGAGGTTCTGGGCCTCTGGATCGCCGACAACGAGGGCGCCAAGTTCTGGCTGTCGGTGATGACCGAGCTGCGCAACCGGGGCGTCCAGGACATTCTGATCGCCGTCGTGGACGGACTGAAGGGCTTTCCCGAGGCGATCACCGCCGCCTTTCCCGAGACCATGGTCCAGACCTGCATCGTTCACCTGATCCGGCATTCGATGAACTTCTGCAGCTGGAAGGACCGGAAGGCCGTGGCGGCCGACCTGCGCCCGATTTACGAGGCCCCGACCGCTGAGGAGGCTGAACGCCAACTGGATGCCTTCGAGGAAAAATGGGCCGGGAAATACCCCTCCATCGCCCCGGCCTGGCGCCGGGCATGGGCGGAAGTCACCCCGTTCTATGCCTTCAGTGCTGCGATCCGGAAGATCATCTACACTACCAACGCGGTGGAGTCGCTGAACCGGGTGCTGAGGAAAACGCTGAAGACCAAGGGCTCCTTCCCGACAGAGGAGGCGGCCACGAAGCTGATCTTCCTGGCCATCCGCAACTTCGAGAAGGGCGGCCGCGCCGTCCGGGAATGGGTTGCCGCCCGCAATCAGCTGGCCATAATGTTCGCTGGGCGCTTCGGCGCCTGACCGTATCTGAAAACCGCATGGGCCCGTTCAGATACACAGAGTTTCAGACACTCCCTGAGGGCCGCCAAAGCGCGTACCCTGTGTTTGCTATGGAAGAGATCATTTCTTGACGGCAGAGCCCGTCTGGACAACCTTAACAGGGCATCCGGTTCGCCGGATGCCCCATGACCTGCTGACCTAAACAGCCAGAAGTTCCCGACATAGGACGTTGTCGGACCTGATGTGATCGGGCACGCCTCGCAGGATGAACAGGTCGGACAATACGTCGATGACGTCCGTCGACCGCAGCTTCCGGTCGATGCGGATCGCCAGGCATTCGCGTGAGAACTCGTGGATGAGGTTCAGCATACGGAACTTCCTTCCATCGTGGGTCCGGGCCTCGACGAAGTCGTAGGACCAGACGTGGTTCGGACGCTCGGGTCGCAGACGGATGCAGGACCCGTCGTTGAACCAGAGCCTCGACTTCTTCGGTTGCTTCTGAGGAACCTTGAGCCCCTCCCGCCGCCAGATCCGTTCGACCCGCTTCACGTTCACCGCCCACCCAGCCTCGCGCAGCAGCGCCGTGATCCGCCGGTAGCCGTAGCGCCCGTACTGGGACGCGAGCGCGATGATGTCAGCGGTCAGCGCCTCCTCGTCAGGGCGCCCGCGCGGCACCTTCCGCTGGGTCGAGCGGTGTTGGCCGAGAACACGGCAGGCGAGCCGTTCGGAGATACCGAACTTCTCCATGACGTGATCGACACAACGACGACGGCGGGCGGGGCTCAGAAGTTTCCCGAGGCGGCCTCCCGCAGGATCAGCTTCTCCAGCGTCAGGTCGGAGACCGCCTTCCGAAGCCGCTCGTTCTCTTTCTCGAGGTCCTTGAGCCGCTTCACCTGGTCGGTCTTCAGGCCGCCGAACTCCTTGCGCCACCGGTAGTAGGTGAACTGCGTCACGCCGATCGACCGCACCGCCTCGGCCACCGACTGGCCCTGCGATACCAAAACGTCGACCTGCCGCAGCTTGGCAACAATCTCTTCGGGTTTGTGCTTCTTCTGGGGCATTTCTTGATCCTCCAACTGGCTCGGAAGCCTACTTCAGGAAGGACCACTTTTCAGGGGGCAGGCCAGAGTTCCTCCGGATACGGAACCGGTATGACGCCCATCACCGTCGGCACGACCGGGTAGCCGAACCTGCGAATCGAGAAGGCAAATGCGCCAATTGCGAGGATCATCCACATCCAGAAGGTCGAGAACGAAGAGACATAGACGAGCACCATCGATGCCAGCGCGATGAAGGCGGTAGATTTTTTATGGCTGCCATCGACAGACGCGATCCCTCGCACTGCTCGCTGACCATTGGATGATAGATTGACTCCGGTCGGTGATTTGCGTCGTCATGTTCCGAATGGCGCATGCGACGGGAGGAGCGGAGGCCAGAATGAACATGGTCAACGCAGCGGACCGTTGGCGGGACTACAGCCTGACGGGTCCGGAAGCGGAGCGCGCGATCGCCACGGGCCTTGCTTCGGCCGAGTGGTATCATTCTTCCGTTCCACGCAAAGAGATGAAGTCTCTGATAAAACGCAGCGATGGCCCTGCACTGCGGGATACCGCGCTTTGGTTGAGCCTGCTCGTGCTGAGCGCAGTGGCGGGCTTTCACACTTGGGGATCGTGGTCGACCGTGCCGTTCTGGGTTGTCTTCGGAGTGCTTTATGGATCGGCCTGCGATAGCCGCTGGCACGAATGCGGGCATGGCACCGCCTTCAAGACGTCCTGGATGAACGACGCGGTCTACGCGCTGGCGAGCTTCATGGTGATGCGAAACCCGGTCAGCTGGCGCTGGTCCCACGCCCGGCACCATACCGACACGATCATCGTCGGACGAGATCCCGAGATCGCCATCATGCGACCGCCCGACCTCCTGCGTAAAGGACTGGCATTCATCGGCCTGCCGGACGTGTTCCAGCACTTCGCCGTTCTCGTCCGGAACGCGCTGGGACAATTCAGCCGGGAGGAACGCGGCTACATCCCGGAAAGCCAGCTTCCGAAGGCGGCAGCCTGGGCTCGGCTTTTCGTGGCAATCCATCTGGCCGCCCTGGCGATCGCGGTCGCGACATGGTCACTCCTGCCTCTGATGCTGATCGGGGGCCCGCGCATCTACGGGACGTGGCACATGGTCCTGACGGGGCTCTTGCAGCATGGGGGCCTGGCCGAAGATGTGCTCGATCACCGTCTGAACTCGCGCACGGTCCTGATGAACCCGGTCAGCCGTTGGATCTACTGGAACATGAACTACCACGTCGAACACCACATGTTTCCGATGGTCCCCTACCACGCGCTTCCAAGGCTTCACGCCCTGATCCGAGACGACCTGCCTGCGCCAAACACCTCGATTCTCGACGCCTACCGCGAGATGATCGGTGCGATGATCCGCCAACGGCGGGAACCGGGCTACTACTTGCGGAAGGAATTGCCACCGACCGCGCAGGCCTACCGTGCGGAGTTTCACGCGCTTGACACCGAGCGACACTGAGAACAGCGACGAGAGAGAGAACATGGCAAAGTGGGTTGATGTCTGTGCACAAGACGACATCGAGGAAGAAGATGTCGTACGCTTCGACCACGACGGGCGGACCTTCGCAGTTTACCGCGACATGGAAGACGGCGTTTGGTGCACCGACGGTCTGTGCACACACGAACAGGTGCACCTCGCCGACGGTCTCGTGATGGACGACACGATCGAATGCCCCAAACACAACGGGCGCTTCAACTACAAGACCGGCGCTGCCCTGCGCAGCCCGGTATGCGTTGCGCTGGCCACCTATCCCGCGCGGATCGAAGGCGGGCGCGTGCAGGTGCAGGTGTGACCTCCCTGTTCATGCGCGCGGGACCCGACACGGCGGCACCTCACCGGCGCGACCCGCGATACGAACTCCTCCACGCGAACATGACACCGCGCGGTCGTGCGAAAGGACGGGCGAAACCATGAAGGCGGACCTCGGCGGAATGGTGGTCGTCGTCACGGGGGCGGCCCGGGGCATCGGGGCGGCCATTGCCCGGCAGGCCGCGGCAGCCGGGGTGGAGGCGCTTGTCCTCGTCGACCGCGACCCTGTCGACCCCGATCTATCCTGCG
>JAUIDM010000377.1 GCA_030428915.1 Alphaproteobacteria bacterium
GACCTGCGCGGCTATGGCGCATCGTCAAAGCCGAAGGGCGCCGATCACTACACGTTTCGCGAAATGGGACGCGACATGTTCGCGCTCATGTCTCACCTGGGGCATGATTCTTTTCATCTCGTCGGCCATGACCGGGGGGCGCGCACCGCGCATCGCATGGCGCTTGACGATGAGGCGCGGCTTCTCAGCCTCACGGTGATGGATATCGTACCCACCCATCATCTGCTGGCGGACCTCAGCGCCCGCGTCGCGGCGAACTACTATCACTGGTTCTTCCTCGCCCAGCCCGCGCCCTTTCCCGAACGGCTGATCCTGTCGGACCCGGACTTTTTCTTCGAAAGCTGCCTGCTGGGCTGGGGCGGCGCAAAGCTCTCCGATTTCGACGCGGGCCAGCTCGCCTCCTACCGCAAGGCATGGCGCGACCCGGCGACCGTCGGTGCGATGTGCGATGACTACCGTGCGGCCCTCAGGCTCGATTTCGCTCTCGACTCCGCCGACCTCGACCGCAGGATCAACGTCCCCAGCCTCGTCCTCTACGGGCGGGACGGCGCGATGGCACGAGCATATGACGTGCCCGGCACATGGGCGCCGCGCCTTGCGAACATGCGTCACGGGACGATTCCCGGCGGACATTTCTTCATTGACACCGCGCCTGAAGCTACGGCATCGGCCTTGCTGGACTTTTTGCCATGACACTACGCATCCGTGACGCCACCTCCGGGGATGAAACCGGCTGGCGCGAGCTCTGGCAGGACTATCTTGATTTCTACCGGGTGGACCTGCCGCCTGCGGTCACCGCCGCGACCTGGGCTCGGCTGATGGACCCGGCCTCGCCCCTCAAGGTCCGCCTCGCCGTCCGGGACGGCCGCATGACCGGTTTCGCAATTCACCAGCACCACCCTTCGAGCTGGGTCCCCGGCGACGATTGCTACCTTGAGGATCTCTTCGTCGCGGAGGCGGAGCGCGGCAAGGGAACCGGCCGGGCGCTCATCGACGATCTCATGGCTCTCGCGCGGAGCAGGGGTTGGCACCGGATCTACTGGCACACGAACGAAGACAATGCCCGCGCCCGCGCGCTCTACGACAGTTACGTCGAAAGCGACGGCCATATCCGTTACCGTCTGCTGCTCTGATCCGGCTTCTTCATTGCCCAAATACCCCCGCCGGAGGCAAACCCGAGGCGGAGGCCGAAGGTCGACAACGAGATAAAATCTCGCGCCGCAGGCGCTCATTCTGGCAAGCATGAGAAAAGTGGCGCGGTTGACGGGGCTCGAACCCGCGACCCCCGGCGTGACAGGCCGGTACTCTAACCGACTGAGCTACAACCGCGCGTGCAGCGCTCGGGCGATCCGGGGTGGAATGGCGCGGTTGACGGGGCTCGAACCCGCGACCCCCGGCGTGACAGGCCGGTACTCTAACCGACTGAGCTACAACCGCGTGTCCACCCGCCCGGATCGCCGCCCGAGCGTGGGATGCGTAATAGGCATCCATGGCAGCCCCGTCAAGCGTGCATCGACGGGTTTTTCCTTCCTTCGGAACAGGGCTGGAACTGCCCGCCTGCTGAATTTCTGCTGAACTGGTGAGGCGAAGCTGCACCGGCCCTGATTTAGCCAAGGACGCAACAGGAATTCCGGGCAGTGAAAGGAAAACTGGATGCCAGAGCTTGTCTTGCGGGGCGTGCCCCGTTCGCTTCGTCATGACGCCTGGTGGCTTGCCGCCATCGACGGGGGCGAGGCCCCTGCCCCGAAGGGACACCCGCGTCAGGAAACCACCGCCAGCGCCGTGCGCAATCCGATCGTCTGGCCCGTCCTTGTGGCGCTTGTTGCCTTGGCCGACTGGCTGTTCTGGAACCACGATGCGGGTCTTTCCCTGCCCGTTTTTGCCGCTGCATGCCTCATGGGCATTCTCGGCCTCACGCCACACCGGCTTGAACGCCGCGACCGGGTTCGGCTGGGCGTGGGCTTCGGAATAGCTGCCCTACCCGTGGCCGAGTCGGCGCAGCCGCTCTCGCTCGTATTTCTCATCTCGGCAAGCCTCACTATCGCAACGCGGCTCCTTCTGGGCGACGGCGCGCCCCTGCCACGACTGCCCGTACTGACCGCACGGCTGGCCCTCCACCTGCCGGGCGCGGCCATGGGTGAGGTCAAGGATATCGCGGCATCGCCCGCCGCGCGGCCGCACTGGCTGGGCCTTGCCCGCAACTGGGCGCTGCCTGTGGTTGTCGGCCTGATCTTCGCCGCGCTCCTCATCTCGGCCAATCCTGTGGCGGAACGCTGGAGCATCGAGGCGGGAACCTGGCTGGAGGAGACTTTGTTCGGCAGCCTCCGACCATTCTTCTGGGTGCTGATCGCCCTGCCGCTTTTGCCACTCCTGACCGCACATCACCTGCGCAACCAGCTAGACCGGCCACTGCCGATGCCCGCCATGGTGGTTGCGTCCGCATGTCCCGGCGGGGGCACACTTTTCACCGCGGCCTCGGTCACGCGCTCGCTGTTTCTCTTCAATCTGATTTTCGCGGTGCAGAGCCTGATGGACCTCGTCTATCTCTGGTCCGGTGCCGCCCTGCCCGATGGCATGACCTATGCCGAATACGCCCATCGCGGCGCCTATCCGCTGGTTGCCACCGCTCTTCTGGCGGGGGCATTCGCGCTCACCTGTCGGCGTTTTGCGGCGGACGACCGGACCCTCCGCCTTCTGCTTATGCTGTGGATCGGGCAAAACGTGCTTCTGGTGATCTCCTCCCTTTACCGGCTCGATCTCTACATTGACAGCTACGGGCTGACCTATCTGCGCGCCTACGCGGCGATCTGGATGGGACTGGTGGCCGTTGGGCTTGCGAGCGTCGTGTGGCAGATTGCGCGGGCGCGCAGCAACCGCTGGCTGGTCGCAGCCAATGCAGGACTGTTGACCGCAACACTCTACGCCTGCTGCTTCATCAACTTTGCCAATCTCATCGCCGCCCACAACCTTTCGCGCGGCCCGCAGGATGTAGATCTTCTCTATATCTGCGATCTCGGGCCCGGCGCGGCAGCGGCCCTTCGCGCAGCTGCACCTTCATCCTGTGCTGGCTACCCCATCGCGGAAGGCCCCGAACTGTCTGGATGGCGCGATTGGGGGTTCCGGTCCTGGCGCATCCGGCGCTACCTTGCAGCAACTGACCCATCAGGCTTGAGACCGAATGCAGGCGAAAATCCTCGTCACTGACGACGACCCACAGATCCGTGAGGTGCTGCGAATCGCGCTCGACCGCGCGGGCTTCTCTACGGTGGCGGCCGCGGACGGGCGGGCGGCAATCGCCTCGGTCGCCACCGCCCGGCCCGACCTCATTGTCCTCGACATCGGCCTGCCCGAGATGGACGGGCTCGAGGTCTGCCGCCGCCTGCGCGCCACCTCACAGGTGCCGATCCTGTTCCTGACCGCCCGGGATGACGAAATCGACCGCATCCTCGGGCTGGAACTCGGGGCGGACGACTACGTCACCAAACCCTTTTCGCCGCGCGAGGTCGTGGCCCGTATCAGGGCCATCCTCAAGCGCGCCGGATATGGGGCGTCCGACCCGCGGGTGCTGCGCCATGGGGTTATCGAGCTTGATGCTGCGGCGTATGATTGCCGGGTCTCGGGCGAAGCCCTGCGGCTGACCGCCACCGAACACGCGCTGCTTGCCCGGCTGATCCGGCGGCCAATGGAAGTCGTTACCCGACGCCAACTGGCAGATGCGCTCTATGGCGCGAACAGCGCGGTGTCCGACCGCACCGTCGACAGCCATTTCCGCAACCTTCGCCGCAAGCTGACCGATGCGGGCATCGCAGACCCGTTCGA
>JAUIDM010000020.1 GCA_030428915.1 Alphaproteobacteria bacterium
ACCGGACCTCTTGCACGGGCCATCGAGAATCTTCTGTCGAATTGTGCGCGTCTGAAACCCGGGATGCGGCTGGTGATCGTCCGCGAAAACGAGGGCGCTGGCTATTACGATGATCATATCGCCGCAAAGGTCGCACGGGCCGCGTCTGACGCGGGCATAGGCACGACACTCTGCACGGTTCCGTTCCAGAAAACCGTCGACGGTCTGAACGGCGAGCTGGCCGACATGATGTCCGGGGCGGATTGCACGCTTTTCTTCGCGCGGCTCGGCGATCAGGTTCGTTTTCGAACGCTGCCTGCGGGCACGAAGGCGGTCGTGTCCTATGCGCTCGACCTCGCATCGCTGGGGTCGGCTTTCGGAACGGCGCATTACGGCGCATTCACGGCGCTGAAAGAGGCAATTGACGACATGATCGCGGATGCGGGCGAGATCCGCGTCACCTGTCCACGGGGGACGGATTTCGCCGGACCGGGGCCGGGCGGGCGCGACAAGCCCAAAGAGGATGTCACCGTCATCCGTTTTCCGATGTCGGTTTTCGCCCCGGTGCCGGCCGCTGGCTTTTCAGGCCGCGCGGCGCTCGCGGGGTTTCTGATGGGCACGGGGTCGCGCTATTACGAGCCTTATGGCCGATCTTTGGCGGGCAATCTCGTTGCGCATTTCAATCACGGCCGGCTTTCGGGCTTTTCGGGCGCGCCCGCTGACGTGGCGACAGCGAATGAACATTACGACGACATCGCCGCACGCTTCGGCATTGACCGGAACGCCGTGCATTCATGGCATGCCGGCATTCATCCGGGCTGCGGGTTCCACGTTCCGGTGGAGCATGATTTCCTGCGGTGGAGCGGCGGTGCCTTCGGCAATCCGCGCATCCTGCATTTCCACACCTGCGGCGCCTATGCGCCCGGTGAGATATCGTGGAACATTCTTGACCCCACCATCCGGGTCGATGGGGTCGCCGTCTGGGAAGACGGCCGGTTGCATCCGGAACGCGTTCTGCACGGGGCCGAGATCCTGGACCGCTATCCCTGCGCCGCCGCGATCTTTGCGCACCCTGAGCGCGCGGTTGGTATCGACGATGTGGAACAAGCATGAATCGCGAAAATTCGGCAACCGGAAACGCCTTGCCCGACGTTGGGCGGGTTTTCTATCAATGTCCCAAATGAAAAGACGTCGCCTGGCGGGCGTCACACCGGGAGGATGCGATGTTTTCGGGCGAATATCCAAGGAACTGCTGGTATGTGGCGGGGCGGAGCGAGGATTTCGACCGCGCGCTGAAAGCGCTCAGGCTGTTTGATGAAGAAATTGTTTTCTATCGCAAGGCGGACGGGACGCCGGTGGCGCTGGAAGATGCCTGCCCGCACCGGAAGCTGCCCCTGTCAAAAGGAAAGATCGAGGGCGACCGGGTCGTCTGCGGCTATCACGGCCTGACCTTCGATGGTGCGGGGGTTTGCATCGCCGCACCGACGCAGGAAGGCGCAATTCCCAAGCGTGCCCGGGTGAAAAGCTATCCACTGATCGAGAAATACGGATTTATCTGGATCTGGCCGGGCGATCCGGAAAGAGCCGATACGGGTAAGCTGATCGACATTCCGAACCATGACGATCCGGGCTGGGGCCAGACCCGGCGGGGCGCGCTTGACATAGCCTGCAACTACCTCTGGATCACTGACAACCTGCTGGACCCATCCCACGTCGCCTGGGTGCATCTGACGTCCTTCGCGGGGGCGGGGACCGACAATGTGGCCCTTGAGATCACCGAAGGCGCGGATCGCGTGATCGTCTGGCGCTGGATCCCCGACAAACCGGCCGCGCCCTATTATCAGCAGTTTCTGGGCTTCGAGGGCAATTGCGACCGCAAGCAGCACTACGAATGCCGGACGCCCTCCACCGCGATCAACAAGTCGATCTATACGCCTGCCGGGACCGGAGGGGATGATGATGCGTTGCCGGACGGGGCTTTCGTCAATTATTCGTACAACTTCATGACCCCGGTGGACCAGGATCACACACTCTATTTCTGGTTCCAGCACCGCAACGCGCTGGCGGGGGACGAAGACGTCTCACGCCGCATGTTCGAGGGGGCGACGATGGCCTTCAACGAGGACAAGGAAGTGCTGGAAGAGGTGCACAGGGGCATGAAGGCACCGCGCACGCCCTACCTGAATCTCGGTCTCGATGCGGGCGCGATGCGGTTCCGCAAACTGGTTGAACGCATGATCGCCGAAGACGGCTGAGCGTCGAGTCGCGGCTATTGCACTGCCGAGGCCGACGAGGGTGGGAACTTCACCTCCGCGAGGAAGGGGTAGGCGATCGCGGCCAATTGCTGGCTCTGCGGCCCCTCGATGCGCAGAAAGTACCAGTCGCCGCCCTCATTGAGCGCAAGTAACGGCTGTTCATGCTTGGTCCGGCCGCTTTTGGTTTCTGACACGAAGGCGGTGGGAATGAGAACCCAGGTCACGGCGGTTCCGTCGGCAAGCGCCGCATCCTCTGCCACAAGCTGCGACCGGCCAAAGGCGAGGTCGCGGAAGCGGGTGCCCTTCATCATCGCCTTTGTCTGGTCGATCAGTGTCGATTCCAGCTTGCCCGCCTCTGTGCCGGTCGCCCCGGCAAACACATTGAGGATGCGCGGCGGCAGAGCGCCGACGATGGTGGGTGCGTCGGACTTTTCGATGGCCGACAGGTAGCGGTCCACTGCGGCGGTCAGCGTCTCCATCTCTGCCGGGGCCAGCGGCCGCGCTAAGGCGGGGAAGGCCAGCATTGCGGACAGGGCGAAGGCGATGAGCATGCGCATGGATCGTTCCTTTGTTCCGGGTGCAGTGATCTTGCATGGACCGGGTCGCGGCTCAAGGGGCGATAAGCGCCTTTGGCGCGTTGCCGCCGCTGACCCGCCCGGCTAAGGTCGCGCGGCGCAAGGATCAAGGAGACACGCATGCCCTTCACCATCGCCACCTGGAACATCAACTCCGTCCGTCTGCGCGAAGCCCTGGTGCAGAAACTGATGACGGAGGAAGCGCCGGATATTCTTTGCCTGCAGGAATGCAAATCACCGGTCGAGAAGATCCCGGTCGAGGGATTTCGCGCGCTGGGCTACACCCACATGGTTGCGCGCGGGCAGAAGGGCTATAACGGCGTCGCCATCTTTTCCAAGCTGCCGATGTCCGAAGTCGCGGCGCACGATTTCGTCGATCTGGGGCATGCTCGCCATGTTGCCGGACAGCTGGAAAATGGTGTCACGATCCACAACTTCTATGTTCCGGCTGGCGGCGACATACCGGACCGGGAGCAGAACGAGAAATTCGGCCAGAAACTCGACTATGTCGCCGCGATGCGAGACTGGGCGTGGGCGGAAAAACCGGAAAAGTCGATTCTGGTTGGCGATCTGAACATCGCGCCACGCGAAGATGATGTCTGGTCGCACAAGCAACTGCTGAAAATCGTCAGCCATACGCCGGTCGAGGTCGAGCATCTGGGTGCGGCGATGGAAGCCGGCAAATGGGTCGACATCACCCGAAAGGATATTCCCGAGGGGCTCCTGTACAGCTGGTGGTCTTATCGCTCGCCCGACTGGGATGCAGCGGACAAGGGGCGCAGGTTGGATCATGTCTGGGCCACGCCAGACATTGCCAATGCCGCACATGGCAGTCGTATCTTGCGCCATGTCAGGGGCTGGGAGCAGCCTTCGGATCACGCGCCGGTCTTTGCGACCTTCGACATCTGAGGACCAAGCGACCGGCATGGCCGGGCGGTCAGGCGGCGATCACCGCGTTGGCGTTCAGGAGCGACAGCATCAGTGCCAGCGCCTCATAGTCCTTCAGTTCGCGTCGTACCGGGGCCGCGTGGATCGGCAGGCGGCCGGTTTCGGCCAGCGCGCCGGGTGCCGTGGCGCAAGCCAGATCGGTCGTTCGGGCGATCCGGCCGAGATAGAGGCTTTCGGTCCATATGCCCCCTGCGCGGACAAGCGCGTGTCGATCGAAGAGCAAGCCGTGGCAGGGAGTGATCTGGGCTTCGGGTTCCCAGATCGCTGTCTGGCCATTGGCAAGGTGGCGCGCCTCGATCAGCACTTCTTCCTCGCCAAACTGGTATTCGACCTCGGCGCCCGACAGGGCGATGCGCTGGCCGGGCAGAAGCACCATATCCTCTTCCAGCCCGAAATAGGGGGCAAGGATGCGAACCGGGCGGAACTGGCCGAGCGTGGGCAAGGACACTTTACCTTGCCACAGAACCGGAAGCGGTCCGTGATCGGCCGTCATGACAAGATCGCCGGGCCGGATCGCCGCCACCGGAACGGCCCCGCGGATCGTGTCGACAAGCGTCTCGGGGGCGAGACCCGGTGTCGGCCCGACAGTCTGCCAATGGTCCGCCAGCCCGATCCAGTCGATCGCCGGATGGATCAGACTGCCCTTGGAGGGTTCGAACAATGCCGATACCTCTTCAGGCAAGAGCGGCAGCGCATGCGCACCTTCCTGCTGGCGGATCGTTCCCTTTGTCAGGTTTTCTGCCGTCAGCAGACTACTCCTGCGGTGTTCATCCCAATGGTATGACAACCGCAGAACACCGACACTGGGTTCGCGACCGAGACCCACTGAAAGGTGACTGACTTCCGAACCATGGCGGCGCAGAATATGCAGCCTGCCGTCATCGGTCACCTCGATAGAGAATATCCGCGCCGGCTCCTGCCGTGGTGACAGACGGATCAGCGGGCGCTGACGCCGCGACAGCGCCGCGAGGCTGATCTCCATCACCAGGGTACCCCAGCCAAGGCTGGAAGAAACATGGTCCGGTCCAACCTGATGCGCGGTTCCGTCAGACGCTCTGAGCAAACGCCAGCTCATGCCGCCACCCCTTGTGCCATCAATACATGTGTCTCATGAGCCTTCAGCGCCAGTCGTGCTGCAGGGCCATATCCCGCGCAGGTCTCGGGACAGAGTTCGGGGAAGAGCGACAGAATCTCGGCCACGACGCCGTCATCGAAGCTGTCGATTGTCTGCGGGCCGGGCAGAAAACTCTCTGAAGGCAGCCCGGCGGAATAGATGACCTGATGGCGGTCAAAGAGCAGGTGGACATATTCCACCTTGCCGCCCGTTAAGATCTGGACCGAGTGACGGTTCACCAGATCCTTCGCGGCCACCAGAACCTCGGCCTCCCCAAACAACAGTTCCGCCTGCATGTGGCGGATCAGAATGCGGTGCTGCGGCGAAACCAGCAGGGTGTCGTGGTCGCCGAACGTGCCTGCCGCAATCCGGACCGGGGCGAACTTGCCATCCGCCTGAACGACCCGCCGGCCGATCCAGCGCAGGGGTTGGGGGCCATCGTCATGCGTGTCCACAAGATCCCCGACCTTCAGATCCTCGACCGGAATCTGCCCCCGGGGGGTCGCGATCAGCGTTCCGGCCACGAAACACGGGATCGTATCGATCGTGACTATGCCGGTATCGGTCGCGCCTGTCGTGCTCTGCACGTCGTAGGTAAAGTTGAAGGTATCGGCATCTGCGTCTGTCAGGACGGTCAGCGTTCCGTCCGCGTTCAGGGTGACGCTGTCGCCCGACGGCAGGACAACCGTCTGTCCCGGCGTGACGGGGACACCATTGATATGGGTGATCGTCAGTGAACCTGAGGTTGCGTTGTGATCGTTTGCCAACACGTCCAGCGTCTTGGAATGGCCGACAAAGATCGTCTCATCGTCCTGGATCGCAACCAGCTCCGTCTGGATCGAGTCTCCTGCGATAAGCAGGTTTGAATCGTATTGGGAGTCGGAGACATCCGCGACACCAATCCGGATGGAGTTCACGACGCCCGGATTGACCGGGATCGTCAGCGTCATGGTCAGGGTAAGACCGTCCATCTCGGTGTTGAACGCATCCCCCGTGTTGTTCAGGTACAGGTTCGAACCGCCATTGACATTGCCGACGCTCGGATTGCCGGTGCCGACTGCCAACGGTACATGGTTGCCGTTAATCCAGACGCCGACCATGTCATTGAACTGGGAGTTGACGTATTCGGGGTATTCCTCGGACGAAAAGACGAACTTCATCGTCATCACATTGCCGGTCGGAATGAAATCGACGTTCAGGATCGAGGCGTCGTAAGTCTGCGTTCCCGCAAGCGCGTTGAATTGGCTGTCGTTGTTGACGCCGCCTGTATTCGTCGATGTGCTGGTCGATCGGTTCGGATCGCCGGAAGATTGGGTGAAATTCCTGGCAAGGCCAGTGGACAGGATCACACCCGTATCGGACGGTGTGGCGTCTGGTGACAGAGCGTCTCCGTTGGAGTAGATCGCCGATGATCGGGAATCGCCCTGATAGGACGCACCGACAACGGTCACGCCGTTGCCAAAGATTGCGTTCGCCATCTGCATGGCGGACGCGTTGGTATTGTACCCGAGCTCAGCTCCGGTCGCCATGCCTGCCTCCTGACCCTTGGAGGCGTCGCAAACGCAGGTAACAGGATTTCGCCCTGTCTTTTCTACCGCTCGATCGGGGCCGGTTCTGTTCCGGCCACGTTTGCCCAGCCACGGGTCGTTATTGTTGTGGTACAAACTATGTCCGTTGCGGCGCCTTTTGTGAATCCCCTTTTTCTGCGCTGATTCACGGAGTTGGCCGCTGGGTGACGAACGGGCAACAGTCCCACGGATTGAAGGCGCCGGCCATTGGCGCTAGGGCTGAGGGCGGAACAGCAAGGAGCGCCTGTCGTGACCGATCCCGTTGATGCCGTTCGGCTGAGTGCCGATCTGATCCGCTGCCCTTCGGTCACGCCGGAGGAAGCAGGGGCGCTGGTCCTGTTGCAGGGCCTGCTGGAAGGCGCCGGGTTCGACTGTCATCGCGTGGACCGCAACGGCACGCCGAACCTCTTCGCCCGCTGGGGCCGCAAGGGGGCAAACCGGACCTTCGGCTTCAATGGGCACACCGATGTGGTGCCGGTGGGCGATGCCGATGCCTGGACCCGCGATCCCTTTGGGGGTGAGATCAGCGAGGGCTGGCTCTGGGGCCGCGGGGCGACCGACATGAAGTCAGGCGTCGCCGCCTTTGCCGCGGCGGCTGTGGATTTCGTGCGCGACACGCCGCCCGATGGCGCGGTGATCCTGACGATTACCGGGGACGAGGAGGGGCCGGGCCGGGACGGCACGCTGGCGCTTCTCGACTGGATGGCCGAACGGGGCGAAGCGATGTCGGTCTGTCTGGTGGGTGAGCCCACTTGTCCGGACCGCATGGGCGAGATGATGAAGATCGGTCGGCGCGGCTCCATGTCGGTGACCTTCACCGCAGAGGGTGTGCAGGGCCATTCGGCTTATCCGCATCGGGCGAAAAACCCTTTGCACGCGCTCGTGCGGCTGATGGACCGGCTGGCCTCCGAGCCGCTCGATGAGGGGACCGAGCATTTCGATGCCTCGACACTGGCAATCACCACGATCGATACCGGGAATACGGCGACAAATGTCATCCCTGCGCGCGCGCTGGCCCGGGTAAACATCCGCTTCAACGACGCTCACACGTCCGAAAGCCTCAGCGCGCGCTTGCGCGAGGCGGCACTTCGGGTTCAGGCGGAAACAGGTGTGAACTTCGCGCTGGATGTCGAAGTGTCGGGCGAGAGCTTCATCACGCCGCCGGGGGAATTCGTCCAGCTTGTGGCAGGCTCCGTAGAGGCAGAAACAGGAGTGACGCCGGTTCTCTCCACCTCTGGCGGCACTTCGGATGCCCGGTTCGTCAAGGATCATTGCCCTGTCGTGGAATTCGGCCTTGTCGGCAAGACGATGCATCAGGTCGACGAACGGGTGGAGGTGGAACAGATCGTGCAGTTGAAGTCGATCTATACCCGCATTCTCAGGGACTATTTCGCCTGATCCTTTGCGCAGGGTGGGTTTGAAACCCACTTTAGCTTGCCCGCCACCGGCTGTCGTTTTCCGAATGACGGCGGCAGAAGGTCATGCTAGCGAGGCGACATGGCCCGTATCCCCTCCAAGACCGAAATCCTCGACTGGATCGCCGACAATCCCGGCCTGACCGCGAAGCGCGACATCGCCAAAGCCTTTGGCATCAAGGGCGCGGACCGGATCGAGCTGAAGCGCGTGTTGAAGGAGCTGGAGGCGGAAGGCACGCTGGAACGCCGCCGGAAGACCTATCGCGATCCCGAAAAGCTGCCCCCCGTCACGATCCTCACGATCCTGCCACCGGACCGCAACGGCGATCAGTTCGCCCGGCCGATGGAGTGGCAGGGCGAGGGGCCGGAGCCGCGAGTCCTGTTCAGCCCGCGCAAGGCCGATGCGCCGGTGGCAGAGGGCGACCGTATCCTTGCCCGCGTCAACGAGGTCCGGGGCGAGGATTACCAGTACGAGGCCCGGCTGATCCGCAAGATCGGGGCCAATCCCCACAAGGTGATCGGCATCTTCCGCAAGGCGACCGAGGGCGGCCGGATTATCCCCATCGACAAGGGATCGGAGAAGGAATGGCTGGTCGCCGCCGACGCGACCCAGGGCGCGAAGGACGGTGAACTTGTCGAGGCGGAACAGGCCGGGCCAAAGGGCCGTATGGGCCTGCCCAAGGCGCGTATCATCGCGCGGCTTGGCGATCCTTCGGCACCCAAGGCCGTGTCGCTGATCGCGATCCACCAGCACGGCATCCCCGACGATTTCCCCGATGCGGTGATCGAGGAAGCGGATGCGATGAAACCGGCGGCGCTGGGCGAGCGCGAAGATCTGCGTCATCTGCCTTTCGTCACCATTGACCCCGCCGATGCGCGTGATCGTGACGATGCCTGCTATGCCCACGCCGACCACGACCCGAAGAACGAAGGCGGCCATATCGTCTGGGTCGCCATCGCCGATGTCGCCCATTACGTGACGCCCGGATCGGCGCTTGACCGCGAGGCGCGGCACCGGGGCAATTCGACCTATTTCCCCGACCGAGTGGTGCCGATGCTGCCTGACCGGTTGTCGGGCGACCTTTGTTCGCTGCATGAAGGGGTCGCGCGGGCGGTACTTGCTGTCTGGATGAAGCTCGATTCCAAGGGGCGGAAGGTTTCGCACCGCTTCACCCGCGCGATGATCAAGTCCGTCGCGAGCCTCAATTACACCGAGGTGCAGGCGGCGCAGGACGGAAACCCGAACGAGCGCTGCACCGAACTGCTGCCCGAGGTGATCGCCCCTCTCTACGCTGCCTATGAGGCCACCAAGACCGCCCGCGCCATGCGCCAGCCGCTCGACCTTGACCTACCCGAACGCAAGATCGTGCTGAGCGACGAAGGCGAGGTCCTCTCGGTCGCCTTCAAGGATCGGCTGGACGCGCACCGGCTGATCGAGGAATTCATGATCCTCGCCAATGTCGCCGCCGCCGAGGAACTGATCCGGCTGCGCCGTCCGCTCTTGTTCCGGGTGCATGAGGAGCCTTCGCCGGACAAGCTTGACGCACTGCGCGAGGTCGCGGTCGCCTCGGGCTTCACGTTGGCCAAGGGGCAGGTTCTCAGGACCGAGCATCTCAATAAGCTTCTGGCGCAGGCTGAGGGCACGGATTTCGATGAGCTTCTGAACATCACCACGTTGCGGTCGATGACCCAGGCCTATTACAACGCCGAGAATTTCGGGCATTTTGGCCTGGCGTTGAAGAACTACGCCCACTTCACCTCGCCCATCCGGCGTTACAGCGACCTGATCGTGCACCGGGCGCTGATCCTTGGCCATGGCTGGGGCGAGGATGGCCTTTCCCCTCAGGATATCGAGATGCTGGAGGAAACCGCCAAGCATATCTCGGATACCGAGCGCCGGTCGATGGCGGCCGAACGCGACACGACCGACCGCTATCTGGCGGCCTATCTATCGGAGCGGGTCGGCAACGAATTCACCGGCCGGATCAGCGGCATCGCCCGGTTCGGCCTGTTCGTCAAGCTGGACGAGACCGGCGCGGACGGGATGATCCCGATCCGCACGCTGGGGCGCGAATTCTTCCACTACGACCCGAAAAGCCAGACCCTGATGGGTGCCGACAGCGGAACGGTGATCGGTATGGGTCAGCGGGTGACGGTGCGGCTGGCCGAGGCAGTGCCGGTTACCGGCGGGCTGATGCTGGAACTTCTGGAAATCGAAGGTGCTCCGATGGCTGCGGGCGCCCCGGCCCGGCGCGGGCGCCCGGTGGGTCAACGCGCCGGAAAGGCCAGGGTCAAGGCTGCGAAGGGCAAGCGCAAGGTGGCGCGGCGGCGGAAGTGAAACCAGATTGCGCGAAGGTCTTTCTTGGCGCGCCCCGAAACGGTACACTTCGCCCAATAACAAGCCGAAGAGCAGGTGAGGCATGTTGAAACTGGCAGGACTGGCAATGGCCCTGGCCGCGCTGCCCGTGGTGGCGTTTGGCGCAGGCTTTTCCCCACAAATACAGGACAGTCGCATGAGCGGACCCGAAGATCTGGTGCCGGTCACCGCGAATACGGGCTTCGACCGCTGGATCGTGGGATTCCGCGGGCGCGCACTGGCACAGGGGATCAGCGCTGCCGTGCTGGACCGGGCGCTGAGCGGTATCGACTACAATACCGACGTGATTGGCAAGGACCGCAACCAGAGCGAATTCACCAAGACGCTCTGGGACTACCTTGACAGTGCCGTGTCTGACACAAGGATCGCCAATGGACGCGCAGCACTTGACGCGCATCGCGATCTGCTCGACCGGATTGAGGCCGCCTATGGCGTCGAGAAAGAGGTGGTCGTCGCAATCTGGGGGCTGGAAAGCGCCTATGGTACCTATCGCGGCTCCACCCCGCTGATCGAGTCGCTGGCGACGCTTGCCTATGACGGCAGGCGCGGCGCGTTCTTCGAAAGCCAGCTCATCGCGGCCTTGAAGATCGTTCAGGCGGGCGATGTCGACCCGCGCGCTATGACCGGAAGCTGGGCGGGCGCGATGGGGCATACCCAGTTCATCCCGACGTCCTATCTGGATTATGCGGTCGATTTCACCGGCGATGGCAAGCGGGATATCTGGTCGGACGATCCCGCCGATGCGCTTGCCTCCACCGCGGCCTATCTTGCCGGGTTCGGCTGGACGCAAGGCCAGCCCTGGGGGGTGGAGGTGCGCCTGCCCGCAGGGTTCGATGTGGAACTGACCGGCGAGCGGACCAAGAAATCGCCCGCCGACTGGGCGGCTTTGGGTATCCGGGACATGGCGGGCGAGGTGGTCGCGGACCACGGGCAGGCTTCGATTCTCCTTCCCGCCGGGGCGAAGGGCGCGGCCTTCATGATCTTCCAGAACTTCCATGTGATCGAGCGCTATAACACGGCGGACGCCTATGTGATCGGCGTAGGTCACCTTTCCGACCGTATCCGGGGCGGCGGCCCGATCCGCGCCGCCTGGCCGCGCGACGACCGGGCGCTTCTGCTGGCCGAACGGCGGGAATTGCAGGAACGGCTGACGGGCGCGGGGTTCGATACGCAAGGCGTTGACGGCCGGATCGGCCCCAATACGATCGCGGCAATCCGCGCCTTCCAGAAGACGCGCGGCCTGATACCCGACGGCTATGCAAGCCTCGACATTCTCAAACTTTTGAGGTGAAAAACCCTGCCGTGTGAAACACGACAGGGCCTTCCACTTGGACGGTCATCGGCGTCCCCGCCTGTACCGCTCAGCCACTCTTCCCGATTCTGCTTTCCACTTGGTTAAAATATCCCGGGGGTGTGGGGGCAGCGCCCCCACGCGGGTCCGGCGGCTTTGCCGCCGGAAGGAAACTTTTAGCGCCTCCGGCGGGTATATTTGAACCAAGTGGAAGTGGCAAAGCACCGCCATATCCCGGCGTCAGCCGTGACCGCAAAAGCGCCATCGGGTGGCTGCGCAGCGTGAGGCGCAGGGCGGCGTAATCCTCCACCACATGTTCGCCCTCGCTCATCTCGACGAAGATGACGGCGGGTTCAACGATCCCCTCGCCATCCATGTCGCCTGCGAAAAGCGGCAGGGGTTTCGCCCGCGACACGGCGCGGGCCGACCAGAGCGCATCGCGCCGGGCAAGGCCGAGGGCCGCGAAGGCATCGGCCTCGGCCAGCAGCGTCAGCACGCCGGTATCGACCCCGGCGCGGCGCCAGACATCCTCGACCGCACGGTAGCCGTTGCCGCGCGCCTGTTCGATCCATTCGCCCTCCTCTTCGGAAATCCCCCGGATCTGGCGGAAGCCGAGCCGCAGGGCGAGCGTGCCGTCGGACAGCTTTTCCATCCGGTTGTCCCATTCGCTGGCATTGATGCAGACCGGCAGGACGGTAACGCCATGATCGAGCGCGTCCCGCACGATCTGGGCGGGGGCGTAGAACCCCATCGGCTGGGAATTGAGGAGCGCGCAGGCGAAGATGCCCGGATGGTGGTATTTCAGCCAGGCCGAGGCATAGACCAGAAGCGCGAACGAGGCCGCATGGCTTTCGGGAAAGCCATAACTGCCGAAGCCTTCGATCTGCGAAAAGCAGCGGGCGGAGAAGTCGTCGTCATAGCCGTTCGCCCGCATGCCCGCCATGAACCGGTCGCGGAACTCGCTGACGGACCCATGCTTCTTGAAGGTGGCAAGCGAGCGGCGCAGCCGGTCGGCCTCCTCCGGTGAAAACCCCGCGCCGATAATGGCGATCTGCATCGCCTGTTCCTGAAAGAGCGGCACGCCCAGGGTCTTGCCCAGAACCTCGCCCAGCGCATCCGACGGGAAGGTGACGTTTTCCAGCCCGTTGCGCCGCCGGATGAAGGGATGGACCATGTCGCCCTGAATCGGCCCCGGCCGGATGATCGCGACCTGGATGACGAGGTCGTAGAACTTCTTCGGCTTCATCCGGGGCAGGAAGTTCATCTGCGCCCGGCTTTCGACTTGGAAGATGCCGATGGAATCGGCCTCGCACAGCATGTCGTAGACGTCCGGGTCCTCGGGCGGCAGGGTTGCAAGCGTGAAGCGGGTCTTGTGATGGGTCTGAAGCAAGTCAAAGGCCTTGCGGATGCAGGAGAGCATCCCCAGCCCCAGCACATCGACCTTGAGAATGCCGAGCGCGTCGATATCGTCCTTGTCCCAAGGGATGACGGTGCGGTTCTCCATCGTCGCATTCTCGACGGGGACAAGTTCATCGAGCCGCCCCTCGGTCATGATGAAGCCGCCGACATGCTGCGACAGGTGACGGGGAAAACCCTGAATTTCCGAGATGAGCGACAGGGTCTTCCTGATCCGACGGTCTGTTGGATCAAGGCCGATTTCACGCAAACGCTCGACCGAGACTTCACCGCCGCCCCAGCCCCAGATCTGGCTCGACATGGCCGAAAGCGTATCGTCGCTGAGCCCCATGGCCTTGCCCACCTCGCGCGCGGCGCGCTTGCCGCGATAGTGGATCACCGTTGCACAAAGGCCTGCGCGATGGCGGCCGTATTTATCGTAGATATGCTGGATCACCTCCTCGCGCCGCTCATGTTCGAAATCGACGTCGATATCGGGGGGCTCGTCGCGCGCCTCGCTGACGAAGCGTTCAAAGACCATGGTGCCCACTTCGGGGCTGACCGAGGTGACGCCAAGCGCATAGCAGACAACGGAATTGGCGGCCGAGCCGCGCCCCTGACAAAGGATCCCCTTCTCGCGGGCAAAAGCCACGACATCGCGGACGGTCAGGAAATAGGGCTCGTATTTCAGCCGGGCGATCAGCGCGAGTTCGTGATCGGCCATCTTGCGGACCTTGTCCGGCACGCCCTGTGGATAGCGCCAGTTCAGGCCATCGCGCGTCAGGCGGGCAAGGCGCGCCGAAGGGTACTCGCCCGCAGAGATTTCCGAGGGGTATTCGTAACGCAGTTCATCGAGCGAGAAGGTCAGGCGCCGGGCGATCTCGTCCGTGCGATGGACGGCTGCCTCATGGCCCTTGAAGATTTTCAGCATCTCGGACTCGGATCTGAGCCGCTGTTCGGCATGGACAAGTGCGGTGCGGCCAAGGTCATCGACCCGCACTCCGCTGCGGATCGCGGTCAGCACATCGGCCAGCGGGCGGCGCGCGGCCTTGTGCATGATCGGCCGGGCGGAGGCGATAGTCCGAAGCCCAAGCCGGTCGGCCAGTGCCGCCAGACGATCGAAGCGGGCAGGGTCACCACCATCGTAAGAGGGTGCCATGAGAAGGGCGAGGTGATCCCGGCCAAGGCGGCGCGCCAGCCGCCGCGCCTCTGTCACCCATCCGTCCGCGCCGCCCCCCGGCGTGGTCGCATGTGTCGCCGCTTTTTCCGGCGGATGGAGGAGCAGGTCGATCCCCGCGCCCCAGTCCACGAGGTCGTCGAATTCCAGATGGCATTCCCCTTTCGGCGCGCGCAGGCGACCTGCCGAGATCAGCCGGCACAGCCGCCCCCATCCGGCACGGTCGTGCGGCAGGGCGGTGACGGTGAACCCGTTCATGAGCCGGATCAGTGCCGCCGGGACAAGACGCGGCGCGGCGCCCGTCCTGCGCCGGATCTCCCGCGCCTCGACATGGGCCCGGACGATGCCGGCCACGGAATTCTCATCCGCGATCGCCAGCGCCGCCTGACCGAACCCGGCTGCCTGCCTCATCAGCTCCTCGGGATGCGAGGCCCCGGTGAGAAAGGTGAAATTCGACGTGGCGGACAGTTCGATAAACATGCGCACTCCTGACAGCCCTACGAGTATATTCATGTTTTGTTCTCATGACGAGTCACGCTTCCACTTGGTTCAAATATCCCCGCCGGAGGCATCGCGCCGCGCGTTGCGCGGCGCCACTCATACAGTGACGCCGAAGGCGTCTCCGCTGGATCAGGCTGCGTGTCTGGAATGCAAAACGGCCGCCCAGGGGCGACCGTTTCAAGAGCTATCCAGAAAGAGCTTAGCGGGCCGCGCGGATCGCTTGTTCCAGCTTGCCGAGCGCCTCGGTGAAGACCTCATCCTGAATTGTGATCGGCGACAGGAAGCGGACCACGTTGCCGTGGACGCCGCAGGTCAGCAGGATCAGCCCGCGCTTCAGCGCCTCGGCCCGCACCTTGTTGGCGAAGTCGGCTGAGGGCTTGCCGGTCTTGGCGTCGTTGAACTCGACCGCGTTCATGAAGCCGGGTCCCCGGATATCGGCGATCTCCGGCACGTCGGGGCGCAGCGATTCGAGATGCTGCTTCAGCCGCGAACCAAGCTGGTTGGCACGGTCACAAAGCCCCTCTTCCTCGATCACGTCGAGCACCGCATTCGCGGCGGCGATGCCAAGGGGCGAGCCGCCATAGGTGCCGCCAAGGCCGCCGGGAGCGGGGGCGTCCATCACCTCGGCCCGTCCGACGACGGCGGCCAGCGGGAAGCCGCCCGCAAGCGCCTTGGCCATGGTCATCAGGTCGGGCTGCACGTCATGATGTTCCATCGCGAACATCTTGCCTGTGCGGGCAAAGCCGGTCTGCACCTCGTCGGCGATCAGAAGGATGCCATGTTCGTCGCAGATTGCGCGGAGCGCCTTGAAGAATTCGCGCGGCGCTTCATAGAAGCCGCCTTCGCCCTGCACCGGTTCAAGGATGATCGCGGCGACCCGCTTGGGATCGACATCGGCCTTGAAGAGGTAGTTCAGCGTGTCGAGCGACTGTTCGACGCTGACACCGTGCAGCGGCACCGGGAAGGGGACGTGGAAGACATCGTTCGGCATGGCGCCGAACCCGACCTTGTAGGGCACGACCTTGCCGGTCAGCGCCATGCCCATGAAGGTCCGGCCATGGAAGGCACCGGAAAAGGCGACGACGGCCTGACGCCCCGTGGCGGCGCGGGCGATCTTGATGGCGTTTTCCACCGCCTCGGCGCCGGTCGTGACGAACACGGCTTTCTTGTCGCCCTTGATCGGCGCGATGGCGGTCAGCCGTTCGGCAAGACGCACATAGTTTTCGTAAGGAACGACCTGATGGCAGGTATGGGTGAAGTGGTCGATCTGGTCCTTGACCGCCGCGACCACCTTCGGGTGGCGGTGGCCGGTATTGACCACGGCGATGCCGGCGGCAAAGTCGATATAGCGGTTACCTTCCTTGTCCCAAAGTTCAGCGTTTTCGGCGCGGTCGACATAGATTTGGGTCATGACGCCGACGCCGCGCGACATGGCGGACTGGCGGCGGGTTTCGATCTCGGCGTTCAGCATGGTGCTCTCCTCGCAACGTGGCCCCGCTTCCAATAGTGCTTCGGCATCCAATGATCAATATTGCAGATTGATGCACAATAAATTTATCACTAAGGAAGAGGCCCCGACACCGAGGATCGCGCATGACGGATTTCGACACCGGATCACGCCTGAAGGAAGAGCGTGAGAGGCTGCGCCTGTCGCAGCGTCAGTTGGCCGCGCTTACCGGTGTGACCGGCGGTATGATCTCGATGATTGAACAGAACCGGACCAGCCCTTCGGTCGCGACGCTGAAGAAGATTCTCGCCGGGCTTGGTATTTCGCTGGGGGACTTCTTCGCCGGCAGTGCGGATGCCGGAACGAAGTGGCACTTTCGTCACGCGGAACTGCGCGAGATCACGCCAGAAGCAAAGCTTGGCGACGCAGGCGCACGGGTCGTCTTCCGCCAGGTCGGCAGGCCGGGGTCGAGCGCGGTTCAGATGCTGCACGAAACCTATGCCCCGGGCGCCGATACCGGGCCGGAGCTTTACAGCCACGATGCCGAAGAGGCCGGAATCGTCATCTCGGGGCAGGTTCTGGTGACGGTGGGAGAAGACACGCAGCTTTTGACCGCTGGCGACGGATACCTGTTCAACAGCCGCACGCCTCACCGGTTTCACAATCCCGGGCCAGAGGATTGCGTGATCGTCTCGGCCTGCACCCCGCCGACCTTCTGATCAGCCCTTTCAACCCGTTTCGGCAATATTTCGCGGGGCACCGGGGCGGTTTTGGCGGTGCACGGCTGAGTGAATTTCCGCTTATGGCTTTAGCCCGGCAAAGCACCGATCTTTTGGGTGTAACCCATGGAAAGGAGCTTAACATGGACTATGAGCAGCACATGCCGGGACGCTCCTCCTACGATCCGTCGCGGGCCTACATGCAAACCCATCACCAGGGTGGGATCGGGGGCGTTGTCATTCTCGTCGGCATTATCGTCGCAGCACTTGCGCTCGTCGTCTGGTTGGCCGGATCAAATTCCGGCGGCGAGACGGCACCTGCCGCCGGGGTGGCCGATCCGGCCGCACTCGCGCCCGCAGAGGAAGCAGCACCGGCTGACCCGGCCGCGGCACCGGCCGCGATCGAGTGATCCACCACTCATGGATGGGGCTCCCGTCCAGGGCGGCCCTGCGATCCAGCCGGAACAGGGCGGCGGCCGGACGTATCAGGCGTTCGGCCGTCGTGCTTGTGGTGAAGCCAGTTCGGCCAGCACCGCCTCTGCAGCGGCGGCCGGATCGGGGGCGGCCCAGATCGGCCGGCCAATAACGATATGATCGGCGCCGTTGGCCACGGCGTTGGCAGGTGTGGCGATGCGCTTCTGGTCGCCATGGTCACTACCCGCGGGCCGGATGCCTGGCGTCACAATAAGCCTGCCTGACGCCTCTGACAGGGCCCGGATTTTCGCAGCCTCCTGCGCCGAAGCGATCACACCATCCGCGCCTGCCTCAAAGGCGCGGGCTGCGCGTTCGGCGACGATGTCAGAAACTTCGCCCGGGCGGATCAGTGCGGCATCCAGATCCGCCCGGTCGAGCGAGGTCAGAACCGTGACCGCAAGAATTTTGAGATCCTTGCCCGCCGCCCCCTCTTTCGCGGCGCGTACGACGTTGGGATCGCCATGCACTGTCAGAAAATCGAGATCGAATTGCGCGAGGCCCCTGACCGCCGCCTCCACCGTCGCTCCGATATCGAAGAGCTTCATGTCAAGAAAGATGCGCTTGCCGTGGTCCTGTTTCAATTCATTGGCCAGTGCCAGCCCTCCGCCCGTCAGCATGCCAAGCCCGATCTTGTAGAAACTCACCCGATCGCCGAGCTTTTCGGCCAGTTCCAGACCCGTAATGGCGTTCGGGACATCGAGGGCGACGATGAGGCGGTCATCGGCGGTCATCAAGGCACTCCTTAAGATCGGGGTCGTGCCCTCATGCTCGTGTGGAACCTGTCTGTCAAGGCGCGGGGTGGCGTGATGTCATGCCGCGCGCCGCGCCCAGCACTGTGCGGGATCGGAGGCAAAGCTGAGTTTCGCCGCCCCCAGAAGCCGCGCCCGAAGCGTCGCGGCGCCAGCAGCGTGGGCAGGGGTCGATGTGCGGACAAGTGCGTGAACCGGCTGCCCTGCACGCAGAGCCGTCAGGGCAACGATGGCTTCGATCCGCCCGGTTGTCCGGTCCCGCCGTGCCCGGGTTATCCTGGCCGATAGTATGCGCATCAGCCGATGCCTAGCGGCGTGCAGCAAACGGGTTCGGCATTCCCGGGGCGCAATCCCGTGTTGCAGTTGCAAGGGTAAGAAGCTGCGGCGGTACGGGCGCGAGGCTGTCAATGAAACGGCCGGCGGCAAGGCGGATGGCATGTGTGAAGCGTGTCATTGGATCCTCCGTTAACCTTAAGCACCATTAACGTCGAATCTCCTTTCCAATTGGTTTCCACCAACAGAGAAACTTGATTGCTTGAAATCGGGACTGACGATGGCCAATTCTCTGACAAGACCCGGATAGCGCCGTGCCACGAACGGGCGGCCGATCTGCCGGGGGCTTGGAAAAAAGGAGATACCCGATGAACATGGAAAAGTTCACGGAACGGTCGCGCGGTTTCCTTCAGGCTGCACAGACCATCGCGATGCGCGAGGGGCACCAGAGGGTGGTTCCCGAGCATCTTCTGAAGGCGCTCATGGATGACGATCAGGGCCTCAGTGCAAACCTGATCACGCGCGCAGGTGGTGAGCCGAAGCGCGTTCAGGAAGCGGTCGATCAGATGATCGCCAAGATGCCCAAGGTGTCGGGTGGCGACGGTCAGGTCTATGTCGATACCACGCTGGTACGCGTGCTGGATGAGGCCGAGAAGGTTGCGAAGAAGGCGGGCGACAGCTTTGTACCGGTCGAACGAATGCTGATGGCGCTTGCCATGGTCAATACCAAGGCCAAGGATGCACTGGCCGCAGGCGCGGTTTCAGCCCAGAACCTAAATGCTGCCGTCAACGATATCCGCAAGGGCCGCACGGCGGATTCCGCGTCGGCTGAAGAAGGTTACGATGCGCTGAAGAAATATGCGCGCGACCTGACGGAGGCCGCTGAGGAAGGCAAGATCGACCCGATCATCGGTCGGGATGAGGAAATTCGCCGTGCGATGCAGGTCCTGAGCCGCCGGACCAAGAACAACCCGGTTCTTATCGGCGATCCCGGCGTCGGTAAAACCGCTATTGCCGAAGGTCTCGCTTTGCGAATTGTCGATGGCGACGTCCCGGAGTCCCTCAAGAACAAGCGCCTCATGGCGCTCGACATGGGCGCGCTGATCGCGGGCGCGAAGTATCGTGGTGAATTCGAAGAGCGTCTGAAGGCCGTTCTCAAGGAAATCGAGGCGGCGGCCGGTGAGGTTGTGCTGTTCATTGATGAGATGCACACGCTTGTCGGCGCGGGCAAAACGGACGGTGCGATGGATGCGGCGAACCTGATCAAGCCGGCTTTGGCACGCGGGGAGCTGCATTGCATCGGCGCGACCACACTCGACGAATACCGCAAATACGTCGAAAAGGACGCGGCTTTGGCGCGGCGCTTCCAGCCGGTACTGGTTGATGAGCCTTCGGTCGAGGATACCGTCTCGATCCTGCGCGGGATCAAGGAGAAATACGAACTGCACCATGGGGTGAGGATTTCGGATTCCGCGCTTGTGGCGGCTGCAACCCTGTCGCACCGCTACATCACCGACCGCTTCCTGCCCGACAAGGCCATCGACCTCGTGGACGAGGCCGCCAGCCGTCTGCGGATGGAAGTGGATTCGAAGCCCGAGGAACTGGACGCTCTTGATCGCCAGATCCTGCAATTGCAGATTGAGGCCGAGGCGCTGAAGAAGGAAGACGACGCGGCGTCGAAGGACCGGCTGGAGAAGCTGGAAAAGGAGCTTTCGGAGCTTCAGCAGCGCTCGGCCGAGATGACGGCGAAATGGCAGGCCGAACGCGACAAGCTGGAATCGGCTCGCGGGCTGAAGGAACAGCTTGACCGCGCGCGGATCGAGCTGGACCACGCCAAGCGCGAGGGCAATCTCGCACGGGCGGGGGAATTGAGCTATGGCGTGATTCCCCAGCTTGAGAAGCAGCTGTCCGAGGCCGAGGATCGAGACGATGCTCTGATGGTCGAGGAAGCGGTTCGCCCCGAACAGATCGCCGAAGTGGTCGAACGCTGGACCGGCATCCCGACTTCGAAGATGCTTGAAGGTGAACGCGATAAACTGCTCAAGATGGAAGACGAGCTGGGCAAGCGCGTCGTAGGCCAGCGCGAGGCGGTGGAGGCCGTGTCGAGGGCTGTGCGTCGGGCACGCGCGGGTCTTCAGGACGAAAACCGTCCGCTTGGTTCGTTCCTCTTCCTTGGGCCGACCGGTGTCGGCAAGACCGAACTGACCAAGGCACTTGCCGAATATCTCTTTGACGACGAGCACGCGATGGTCCGCATCGACATGTCGGAATTCATGGAGAAGCATTCGGTCGCCCGCCTGATCGGTGCCCCCCCGGGCTATGTCGGCTATGATGAGGGTGGCGTGCTGACCGAAGCCGTGCGGCGGCGGCCCTATCAGGTCGTGCTGTTCGACGAGGTAGAAAAGGCGCATCCGGATGTCTTCAACGTGCTGTTGCAGGTGCTCGACGATGGTGTCCTGACCGACGGCCAGGGTCATCATGTCGACTTCAAGCAGACGCTGATCGTGTTGACGTCCAACCTCGGCAGCCAGGCGCTCAGCCAGTTGCCGGAAGGTTCGGATAGCGGTCAGGCGCGGCGCGACGTGATGGATGCGGTGCGCGCCCATTTCCGGCCCGAATTCCTCAACCGGCTCGATGACCAGATCATCTTCCACCGGCTGACACGGGACGACATGGACGGTATCGTGGAAATCCAGCTTCGCCGCTTGCTCAAGCGTCTGGCGGGCCGGAAGATTACCCTCGACATGGACGCGGCAGCGAAAAAGTGGCTTGCCGAGGAGGGCTATGATCCGGTCTTCGGCGCGCGGCCTCTGAAGCGGGTGATTCAGCGCCATCTGCAGGATCCGCTGGCCGAGATGCTGCTTGCCGGGGATGTCAAGGACGGCGACACTTTGACGGTGAGCGCGGGCAGCGAAGGGTTGATCGTGGGCGAAACGATATCGAAATCCACCCGGCCCCGGCCGGAGGATGCCGTGCTACACTGATCAGGAAGGGCGGCGCGATCCGCCCTTCTTCTTTTCTCAAACACGAAAGCTCGGGCCCCGGTCGGATCGCCCCGGCGCCATGCCGGGGCGTTTCCCGTTCGTTACAGGCCGCCAACGCAGTCGTGAGCGGGCTTTATTGGGCACACGCTGCCAACCGGTATAGGCTCCCGCGTGACAGACAGCCGGAGTTTCCCATGCCACCCAAATTCGTTTCCGATCTGAAATGGTCCGACGTGACGCCGAAAGCGGCGTTCCTCAACCGGCGGCAGCTACTGGCCGGGGCTGCGGCTTTCAGCATCGCCGGACCTGCCGCCGCCAAGCTGGATTTCGTGACGTCGGACTATTCCACGGATGAGGAGCCGAACGATCTTCATGAAATCCGCGGCTACAACAACTTCTATGAATTCGGCACCGGCAAGGAAGAGCCCTCGGTGAATGCCCAGAAGCTGACGATAGACCCATGGTCGGTGAAGATCGACGGGCTGGTCGAGAAGCCGGGGGAGTATGACCTGCACGACATCCTGTCCGGTGTCACACTGGAAGAGCGCATCTACCGTCTCAGATGTGTCGAGGCCTGGTCGATGGTGGTGCCCTGGATCGGCTTTCAGCTCTCTGACATTCTGAACCGGGTCGGCGTTGCCCCGTCTGCTAAATTTGTGGCGTTCGAGACCCTGGTGCGCCCGGAAGAGATGATCGGGCAACGCTCGCCGATCCTCGACTGGCCCTATCGCGAGGGGCTGCGGCTGGACGAGGCAATGCACCCGTTGGCGATTCTGGCGACCGGGCTTTATGGCGAAGAGATGCCAAAACAGAACGGCGCGCCTATCCGGCTGGTGGTGCCGTGGAAATACGGGTTCAAGTCGATCAAGTCGATCGTACGCATCAGCCTGACCGATCAGATGCCCGAAACCACGTGGAACATGCAGAACCCGCGCGAATACGGCTTCTATTCCAACGTCAATCCGGACGTCGACCATCCGCGCTGGTCGCAGGCCAGCGAGAGGCGTATCGGCGGCGGGCTGTTTTCGGGCCGGCAGGACACTTTGATGTTCAATGGCTATGCGGAGCATGTGGCCGATCTTTACGCCGGGCAAGACCTGAGCAAGGACTACTGACATGGTCGCGCTGCGCACTTTGTCAGGCGATTGCTGTGTCTTCCGCCCTTTCGGCACCGTGACCTGCCCCCGGGTTCAGGCCGGCGCGGAGCGTTGCGCCGCATCATGAATATCGCCGAGCGGATAAACGGTGCCGCGCGTCGGCTTCCAGCGTGGCCTATATATATAGTCGGCGTGGCTTTGCCTGGCTGGCTTTTCTGGCGGGCGGCGACCGGCGGGCTTGGCGTCGATCCGATCGAGGCAATGGAGAAGACGCTGGGGCTCTGGGGGTTGCAGCTGATTGTAGCCGGGCTTTGCGTGACGCCGCTTCGCCGTTTCGCGGGTGTGAACCTGATCAAGTTCCGCCGCGCGATCGGGCTGGTGGCCTTCCTTTATATCGTGCTGCACTTTTTAACCTGGCTTCTGCTCGATCTTGGGCTGCGCTGGGAGCAAGCCGTCGGCGACATCATCAAGCGGCCTTACATCACCATGGGTATGCTCGGGTTGCTTGCGATGATTCCTCTTGCACTGACCTCCAACAACCGGTCGGTGCGAAAGCTGGGCGCGGCGCGGTGGCAGAAGCTACACAAGCTTGTCTATCTGGCGGCTGTGGCGGGGGCAGTGCATTTCCTCTGGCTGGTGAAGGCTTGGCCGGTTGAACCCTTTGTTTATCTGGGTGCGGTTCTGGCCCTTCTGGCGGTCCGGATGATTCCGAAACGCCGCCGACTCGCAGCGTGAGTCGATGGAGTCGCT
>JAUIDM010000378.1 GCA_030428915.1 Alphaproteobacteria bacterium
TTGCGTCTGCAGACACTGCTCCGCAAGCGCCGATGCTGTCGGTTCCGGCGTTACCGGACCCGCGCGTCACGACCGCGCAAAACGACCTTTTTGAACAGTTAAGCCGCGCCGCTGCCCAGGGCCTCATAGAGGTGGATCGCGACCGTATCCGGCTCCGTAAGCAGGGTCCCGCAGCGGCATCTGCCACCAAAGTCCCTGTCCAGCATGGCACGACGGAAAAAGTGCCGGGCTTGCACAGCGAAACCGTCATCGACCGCGATTCCAAACTCACGGAAACAAGAGCTCCGGTTACGTCGACCGGCGACCATTGCATCGGAGGCAACCTGATCGATGTCGGCGCATGGGGCGATGCGCGACCGGCACCGCAGCAGATCGCCGAACGCCGCGCAACGCTGGTCGGAGAGTTCGACAGGCCGTCTCGGGATGCCGTACTGTCGCTGGCCCGGCTCTACATCTTCCTCGGTTTCGGGGCAGAGGCGCAGGCAGTCCTTTCCGCGTTCGACGATAAGGAGGAACCCATCTTGCCGTTGCAGGAAATCGGGTTGATCCTGGATGGATACGAGATCGACGCAAGCGGCACCCTACCGGGCATGACCAGTTGCGAAACGCCCGCCGCGATGTGGGCGGTTCTCGCGCGCGATGAGGTGCCGCCTGGCGCAGATATCGACGAAAGTGCCGTTCTGCGTGCGTTTTCCGCGCTGCCGCCGCATCTTCGGCGACATTTAGGCCCCGGCCTTTCCAGGCGGCTTCTTTCGGTTGGCGCGACATCCTCCGCCCGCGCGATCCGCAACGCCGTGGCCCGCATTCCCGGCGACAGCGGCGCCGCGCTGAGCATGATGGATGGCCGGCTTCATCTGGCAAATGGCGATCCGAGGGATGCCGAGGCGATGCTGGACCCGGTCGCCGCCAGCAACGATCCGCTGGCGATCGAGGCACTGATCCTGTCGATCGAGACGCGTCTTGACCGGAACGAAACCGTGGAGTCAGCAATGGCTGACGCCGCCGCAGCCCTCGCCTATGAGCGTAAGGGTGGACCGGACGGACCGGTTCTGGCACGCCTGCATGTACTGGCGCGCGGTGCTTCCGAAGATTTTGCGGCCGCGTTCGACGCGTTTCGCCACTGGCCCGGAACTGCAGCCGACGGGTTGCGCGGGGACACCATCAGCCGACTCTTTTCGATGCTCGCGGGCACTTCCGATGAGGCGCTGTTTCTGACCACCTATTTCCAAGAACGCGATCTTCTGACATCCGTCGCCGATGATGCGGTTCGGATCAGACTTGCCGAGCGATTGTCGGACGCGGGCTTTGGTGGCGAGGCGCGCGACCTGCTGGCTGGCGATGCGAGCCGCACGGAAGAAGGTCGAGTTGCTCTGGCCAAGGCCGCGCTGGCGGAGTTCGAACCCAAGAAGGCGCTGAGCCAGATCGCCGGCCTCCAGGGGCACGGCGCGGTTGACATTCGGGCGCGCGCCTTCGCGATGAGCGGCGACCATCTGGCCGCAGCAAAAAGTCTGGAAGTGCTCGGCCAAACGGAATTGGCAGCGCTTGCCGCCTGGAGGGGGGGCGACTGGATCGGAGCCGCTGACGCGACCCCTGATCCGATCCGGCGCGCGCTCCGTGATTTCGGGTTCGTTGAAGGAAACGCGACGCCTGTTGCCGAGGTGTCCGGTGTCGAAAACGCTGACCTGGACCTGACCGGCGAACTGGCACGGGGGCGGGCGCTGCTGGCTGACAGCCAGTCTGCGCGAAGCACGTTGAACGACCTCCTGTCGGCGACTGCGCAAGCCGACCCATGAGCCTCGAAACCGCTTACCGAATCTCAATATCCGCGCCCTAGCCTTCCCAGCGGGACGGCAAGAATCGTCGCGGAAAGGTCAGAATGTCCGGAATTTTTACGTCCTTTACTGAACGGCGCTTTGCGCCGGATTTTTGAAGCCGCGAAGCACGGCGACGAAGGCGTTCTGACCTGTGCGGCATCCGGACCCGCCCGCGCCGCGCCATCCTTTCACGGATGCATGACTGACCATGGCAGGCGTTTTCTAAAAGATTCCTAAAGCAAATCTTTGAATACAAGGGGATTTTAGTAAATTTTGCAGCGAACTAGGCGTGCCGTTCCATCTTTCCGGGCACAAATGACACCAAGGATCTGTTGCCCCGGCTGTCGTAGGTTTTCATCTCCCGCGCCACGCCGGTAATTTCCCGCAACCGCGCGCTGGCAGCCTGAACACCCTGCACGGCAGCGGTCAACAGGCGCTGGTTTTCCTCTGCCTGCCGCTTCACCCGGTCAAGTTGCGCTGTGCCGGATCCAAGCGGAAGCCGGGAAAGCTGGGCAAGATGTTCTTCCATCTGTACCGCCAGTGATGACAGGGCGAAGAAGTCCCCCTGACGGATCGCTTCCTTCTGGCGGGTCAGAAGGTCGCTCAGGGCCTTTGTGTGCAGTACGTTCTCAACCCCCATCGCCCACCCTCCGATTCAGTGCATTGAAGATACTTTCGGCCAGACCGATTCCGCCGACACGTGTCATTTCCCCGGCCTGCTCCCGGCGTAGAAACGACGCAAACTGTTCCTCGCCGATCCCGCCGCCGAAGGCTTCCCTTGCCTCGCCCAGACCCGCGGATTTCAGCATCTCGGTCAGGAACTGAGCCTCCATCGCCTCGGCAGCCGCTCGCAGGGCCTGATCCTTCGGGTCGGCGGACAAGCGGAGGCTCGTCTGCACGGCTGTGATCTCGGTCATCGATACGTCCAATTGCAGTTACTTTGCCCGAATATTCTCAGGTCCGGGTAAAGAAGCAGTAACCCTGAGCAGACATCGTGGCCGTGACACAGGCAGAAGTCGTGAACCCATGGAGTCTTTTTCTCTTGTCGCGCCGTCACGCGCGGGCGCCGCTCCGACCGGTGGCAAACCGGTGGCAGACGACGTTGACGTGCCGGACAGGCTGGCTGGAACACCTGAAGACTTTCAGACGGTTTTTGCTGGCCACCTGCCTGCATCGGACGGCAAGGCTCAAGGCCCCGAACTGCATGGCCACAATAGACGGCGTGACGCGGGGCACCGGGTGTTCAACGAGATCGAAGCGACCGAAAACGATGACTCGCCGGATACCGGGTTAACCGACCCGTCGGTGACTTTTCCGACGGCACCCCTTCCAATCCAACTGGACCGATCCAGAAATGAGACTGCGACCTCAATCCGAACGGCCGTCACCAGTATACCTTCCCAATCAGAATCCCAAACGCCCGCGCCAATTGGATCGACTGTTGAAAGTCCGGATCTGGTCCCCCTCAGTTCACCCTCGATCGACAGGGCAGGAAAGACTGAAGGGACCGGCACAATGCAGGTTGGAAGTCTTGGCTCCGTTCCGTACGTTGCGTCTGCTGACGCGAACGAGGTTTCGGATCCGGCGCCCGCATCCGTACCAAACACACCCAATGCGCCCGCCTCGTCCGGTGTCCGGCCACCAGACGCCGGGGCAGACAAACTGCTTCTCAAGGCCACGGTTCCGGTCAGAGGCGGCGAGCAGATCGTGGGCGTACATGTCATGAACGATTCGCCCACACCACAGACCGCAGGGCATGAACCCTCGCCAACCAATCGGACTGGGTCCGACACGCACCCGGGTCAGCTGGGATCGCCAGGCACCGTCGAAGCCGCGTGGATGGCCCGCTCGCCGAGCGCCGAGACGCTCCAACTGCAGGCCGTACGGCACATGATGCGGGACCCTGCCGACAAACATGTGCGCGCAGCGTCCGACCAGATGGTTGAAACACCGCGTCGGTTTGAGGGAGAAACACCGGCCCGGGACAGCGCGAG